>CAZZZJ010000274.1:0-5106 GCA_964658355.1 Beijerinckiaceae bacterium | reverse complement strand
GATCGCGGCCGGGCTCGTGGTGTCGCGCGGATCGCCGGGCAATGCGGTGTTCAGGGTCGGCTCGGTCCGGTCGAGGCGGGTGACGGCGTCGCCCTGTCCGCGCAGCCACGCGGTGAGCGCCGCCGGGCCGCCGAGGGCGCCGAGCATGAGGTTGGCGGCGGTGTTGTCGCTCCAGACGACGGCCGCCGCGCAGAGTGCGCCGAGGGAGAGGTCGGCGCCTGCGCCGCCGGCCTTCTCGAAGGCCGCCCGGGTCACCGGGCCGTAGCTCTGGAGGTCGGCGGCACCGAAGGCGACGCGGCGGTCGAGGGCTTCGGTGCCGGCCTCGACCCGGGCCAGGATCGCCGCCGCCGCCAGCGCCTTGAAGGTGCTGCACATCGGGAACGGCACCTCGGCGCGATGGCCCAGGAACACACCCGTCGGGTCCCGAAACGCGACGCCGATCCGTCCGCCGAGCCGCGTCTCGACCGCGGCGATTCGGTCGGCGGCTGCCGCGAACCGATCCTGCGCAAGGGCGGGGAGGGCGCGTGCGGCGAGCGCCAAACCGGCGACGACCGCGCGACGGGTATGGGCCATGGCGTTCTCCCTCGGGCGGCCTTCCGCGGCTTCGCCCTTCGCGAGAGCCTTCGGGCAGGGATGCGGCCGATCCATGACAGCCGGCGGCGCGCTCGCGTAAAGGGGAGGGCGGCGAACCCGGTTGAACCCTCATGAGCGATCCGAGCACCCTCTTCGCGCCGGCCAGCGGCTTCGGTCGCGCCGCCATCGCGGTGATTCGCATCAGCGGGCCGGCCGCTTGTGCCGTGCTCGGTACGCTCGCCGGGCCCCTCCCCGCCCCGCGTCGGCTCTCGCTGCGCACCCTGCGCGATCCCGGCGACGGCACGATCCTCGACCGGGCGCTGATTGTCTGGATGCCCGGCCCGAACACCGTCACCGGCGAGGACATGGCGGAACTGCACCTGCACGGCGGGGTGGCGGTGCGGGCCGGCGTGATCCGCGCGCTCACCGCCTTTCCGGGCTGCCGCCCCGCGGAGGCCGGCGCCTTCACCCGTCGCGCCGTCCTGAACGGCCGGATGGACCTCACCGAGGCCGAGGGCGTCGCCGACCTGATCGAGGCCGAGACCGAGGCCCAACGCCTTCAGGCCCTGCGACAGCTCGACGGCGCCCTCGGACGGCAGGTGGCGGCGTGGCGCGACGAGGCCATCGATTGTCTCGCCGCCACCGAGGCGGCCCTGGACTTCTCCGACGAGG
This sequence comes from Beijerinckiaceae bacterium, assembly GCA_964658355.1. GTDB lineage: Bacteria > Pseudomonadota > Alphaproteobacteria > Rhizobiales > Beijerinckiaceae > Methylobacterium. The sequence goes on along the minus strand of CAZZZJ010000274.1, from coordinate 3,861 downwards.
GCGACGTCGACGACGCGGCGCTGGATCGGGCCGTGTTCGACCGCGCCGCGCGGCTCCGTGAGGCCATCGCCGCGGCCTTGGCCGACGGGCGGCGGGGCGAACGGGTGCGCGAAGGGTTCTGCGTCGTGCTCGCCGGGCCGCCCAACGCCGGCAAGTCGACCCTGCTCAACGCGCTCAGCCGGCGCGATGTCGCCATCGTCTCACCGGTACCGGGCACCACCCGCGACGCGATCGAAGTGCGCCTCGATCTCGGTGGCCTGCCGGTGATGCTCGTCGACACCGCGGGCCTGCGCGACACCGCAGATCCGGTCGAGGCCGAGGGCATCCGGCGCACGCGCCGCCGGATGGCGGCGGCCGACCTCGTCCTGATGCTGGTGCCGCCGGGCACGGAGGCGGCAGCGCCCACCGGGTCGAGCCGGGTGCTGCGGGTGCGGACGAAGGCCGATCTCGTCGGGGAATTCGCGGCCGACCTCGCCGTGTCGGCGCTGACGGGGCAGGGGCTTCCGGCTCTCCTCGACGCCATCGCCGCGGAGGCCGAGGCCGCGCTCGGCGGCGGCGATGCGCTCGTCACCCGCGAGCGGCACCGCGATGCGCTGGAGCGCTGCGTCGCTCACCTCGACCGGTTGCCGTCAGCGGCCGCGATGCCGGAACTCGTCGCCGAAGACCTGCGTCTGGCCGTCCGAGCTCTCGGCGAAGTGGGCGGTCATGTCGGCATCGAGGCGGTGCTCGACCGGCTGTTCTCGGGGTTCTGCATCGGGAAGTGAGCGTCGCCGCCTCTCTCCGTGGGGGCAACCCGGGGGGAAGGAGATGCTCGAAAAACTTGTCGGCCTTCGGAAGGACGCCGCGAGGAGCGGTTCCGAACCGTCTCGGGCGCCACTGGGCGAAACACCCCGATGTTTCACGTGAAAACCCGCCCCCGTTTCACGAGCGGGTCAAGTACATCCCCGTCAGCAGGAAGCCGAACCCGGCCAGTCCGAGGGCACCTTCCTTCCGTTGGCTCGGATCGGTGAAGTGGGCGACGGCACCGCCGGCGCAACAGAGCGCACCCATGCCGATGGCGATCATGTGCATTGTCTCGATCCTCGTTGGTCGCCCTCGCGCGCGCGAGGTCTGCGATGTCACGAAATCCCGGATGACCGGGACGGACGCCGTTGTCCGTTCATAAATCGTTCACGAATCGTCGATGACATGTATGATCGAGTCTCGCAAGCGCTTTCGTGCGTGCCAATATTCGACAGGCCTTGTCCTTTGGTCCAAGTCGGCATCAGGATTTCAGGAAGCTGTCTCGGAACCGGCCTCTGACCGTTCTGAATGCAGTATTTGCTGCCGCTTCTGCTTGCACCATGCCTACGTTGCGGGCACAACCCATTCGATCTGGCATCCAGCCGCGCCGTGATTGACCTTTTGCCGATGCGGCGGCACATCCCGATCATGCCCGAGACGTTTCCCCAGGCTTTCGATGTGATCGTGGTCGGCGGCGGCCATGCCGGCGTCGAGGCGGCGGCTGCCGCCGCACGGTGCGGTGCCCGCACGGCGCTCGTCACCCACGATGCGCGCACCATCGGCGCGATGTCGTGCAACCCGGCGATCGGCGGCCTGGGCAAGGGCCACCTCGTGCGCGAGGTCGACGCCCTCGACGGGCTGATGGGCCGGGTCGCGGATGCGGCCGGCATCCAGTTCCGGCTGCTCAACCGGCGAAAGGGGCCGGCCGTCCGCGGACCCCGGACCCAGGCCGACCGCAAGCTCTACGCGGCGGCGATGCAGGCGGCGGTGGCCGAGACCCGGAACCTCACCGTGATCGCGGGGGCTTGCGAGGATCTGGTCGTCCGGGACGGGCGCCTCGCCGGGATCGTGCTCGGCGACGGGCGGTCGCTGTCCTGCGGCGCGGTGGTGCTCACCACCGGCACCTTCCTGCGCGGGTTGATCCATATCGGCCCGGTGCAGATCCCGGCCGGACGCGTCGGGGAGGCGCCGGCGGTGGGGCTGGCGCGGACCCTCGATCGCCTCGGCTTCCGGCTCGGGCGTCTGAAGACCGGTACGCCGCCGCGGCTGGACGGTCGCACCATCGATTGGTCCGCCCTGGAGATGCAGGAGGCCGACGCCGAGCCGGTTCCGTTCTCGACCCTGACCGAGCGGATCACCACGCCGCAGATCCGTTGCGGCATCACCCGGACGACCCAAGTCGTCCACGACCTGATCCGCGAGACCCTGCACCTGTCGCCGATGTATTCGGGCGGCGTCACGAGTCGCGGCCCGCGCTACTGCCCGTCGATCGAGGACAAGGTGGTGCGCTTCGGCGACCGCGCGGGCCACCAGATCTTCCTGGAGCCGGAAGGGCTCGACGATCCCACGGTCTACCCGAACGGGATCTCGACGGCCCTGCCCGAGGCGGTGCAGCACCGCCTCGTCGCCTTGATTCCAGGCCTGGAGACGGCCCGGATCCTCCGGCCCGGCTACGCCATCGAATACGATTACGTCGATCCGCGCGAGCTCGATGCCGGGCTCCAGGCCAAGCGCCTGCCGGCCCTGCTGCTCGCCGGACAGATCAACGGCACCACCGGCTACGAGGAGGCGGCGGGCCAGGGCCTGGTCGCCGGCCTCAACGCGGCGCGGATCGCCGGCGGTGCCACCGTCGCGACCTTCGACCGGGCCGAATCCTATCTCGGCGTGATGATCGACGATCTCGTCACCCACGGGGTGAGCGAGCCCTACCGGATGTTCACCTCGCGCTCGGAGTACCGGCTCTCCCTGCGCGTGGACAACGCCGACGAGCGGCTGACCCCGCGCGGCCTCGCGCTCGGCTGCGTCGGCACCTGGAGGGGCGATCACTTCGCCGCCGCCCAGGCGGAGCTGTCGGCGGTGCGCGCCCGGCTCGACGCCCTCGCCCTGACGCCGACCCAGGCGCAAGGATACGGCCTCGCGCTCAACCAGGACGGCATTCGCCGCAGCGCCTTCCAACTCCTGTCCTATCCGGATCTCGACTGGGCGCGGCTCGCCGCGGTCTGGCCGGAGCTGAACGCGGTGTCGCCGCGCATCGCCGAACGCCTGCGGACGGACGCGACCTATGCGGTCTATCTCAACCGACAGGCCGCCGACATTGCCGCTTATCGCCGCGACGAGGCGGTGCAGCTTCCGGTCCGCCTGGATTACGGCCGGATCGCCGGGCTTTCCAACGAGATGCGGGTCAAGCTGGAAACGGTGCGGCCGGGAACGCTCGGTCAGGCGGCGCGGATCGAGGGCGTGACGCCGGCCGCGCTGACGCTGCTCGCCGCCCATGCGCGGCGTCCCGAAGCGGTGGCATCGTGAGGATGGTCTTTGCCGCGATGCGTTTCCTCGCCCTCCCATTCACGGGTGAGGGCACCCGCGAGGGCAGGGAGGGAGGGGTACCGGCGAATGTCGCGCGCGGTCTTTCATGGTGGTCCTTCCGATGAGCACCGACCGCGACCGCGTCCTGGCCGCCGCGCATGTTTCACGTGAAACAGCCCAAAAACTCGATCTCTACGTGGCGCAGCTGGCCCGCTGGCAAACGATCAAGAATCTCGTCGGCCCGGCGACCCTGGCCGAGGTCTGGACGCGGCACGTGGCCGACGCGCTTCAGCTTCTCGACCTGATGCCGGACGCCCGGACCTGGCTCGATCTCGGTTCGGGCGCCGGCATCCCGGGGCTGATCCTCGCCATCGCCGGGCCGCCGGGCATCCGCGTCGATCTCGTGGAAAGCAATGCGCGCAAATGCGCCTTCCTCACCGAGGCGGCCCGGATCACCGCCGCGCCCGCGAAGGTCCACAATGCCCGGATCGAGGCGGTGATCGGCGATCATCGCGGCGTCGACGTGGTCTGCGCCCGGGCGCTCGCGCCGCTCGA
>CAZZZJ010000273.1:0-5192 GCA_964658355.1 Beijerinckiaceae bacterium | reverse complement strand
GCCGATCCTGGAGGCGGCATCGGCTTCCGAAGGGCACCGCCGGCAAAACTTCCGAGCCCGGCGCGCCGCCGGGCTGGCGTCGGATGCGTCGTTGCCGCGCATGGCGTATCGGAGCGCGTCGCTGGCCGCGCCCCGGGTCGGCATCGTTCGACGCAGCGCAAGGTCGCTGTCGTGGTCGAGGACGAGGCTGCACCGACCGCCGCCATCGTCGCGCCGGCTCTCCGGTCCGGGCGCTGCGGCTACCGCCGGATCACGGCTCTGCTCCGGCGCGATGGCTGGACGGTCGACCTGAAGCGGGTCGAACGGATCCGGCGGCGGGAGGGGCTCGAGATGCCGGCTCGACAGCCGGAGCGGGGCCGCCTCCGGCCCGACGATCGCCTCCATCGAGCCTGGCAGTCCTTGGAAGAACGGGCACCGCGAGAACGTCGACGCCAAGCTGCGCGATCAATTCCTCGACGGCGCGGCGTGCCACAGCCTCGAGGAGGCCGGCGTCGTGATCGAACCATGGCGGAGGCACGACAACAGCGCCCGTCCGCACTCGTCGCTGGGCCGCCGACCGCCTGCGCCGGAGGTCGTCATCTGGTCAGCGGAGCCAAGCGGCTCAGCACCGTGCGCTCGCCCCACCGTCGTCACGCGACCGACGATGCTCGAACGTCCAGACCGAGTCATCAAATGGAGGGAGCCCAGCGTCCGCACCCCATGCACACGCGTCCGCGAGGGTCCGGGCGAAGACGGCGCCGAGGCGGTCGCGCTCGGCCTCGACGAGGGGTCCATCGACCGCGACCGGACGACAGCGGCCCGACGGGCCTGAGGGCACGAAGTCCGGGTTGTGCGATGCGTGGTCCGAAGCCACAGCGAAGAAGGGGCGACAGCCGCAATCGAGGAAGCTCTCGGCCGGCAAGCCCTCGGCGAGCAGGATGTCGTGGGCGTCGAGCTCGACGTGCCAGTAGGTGACGTGCGCGGCAAGGGTGCGGGCGATGCTCGTGCCGTTGATCAGGTACATGACCGGCACGAGCGCGCCGCCCTGGCTGTCGGCGTCGGCTCCGACGAGGACGGGGTGCCCGGGCGAGAGGAGGAGATCGCGGGTGGGCCGTCCTTGGCCGAAGGCGCCGGCGCGGATGCGGATTGGGGCCTGATCGGCGGGAATCGGCCGCTCGGCGCCGAGGTGGCGGTGGCCGGTCCAGGTGACGGTGCGGCGGCGGCCGGTGGCGGTGACGGCGCGGTCTCCGATCCGCAGATCCTCGACGGCCACCTCGCCCCGCGCCGTCAGGATGCGCGTGCCGGTCGTGAAGCAGACGGGCGAGGCGAACTGGATGGTCTCGACGTTCGTGAGCGTGTCGGTTCTGCCGGTGCGTGCGTCGACGATCGTGGTCGTGGCCCCCGTCCGGGTGACGGTGAAGTTGGCGCTGTCGCCCTGGACGATCACGGTGTCGTGGCCGCCGCGGCCATCGATGATATCGCCGTTGCCGTTCAGGATGAAGGTGTCGTTCCCCGAACCCCCGACGGCCTTGTCGATGCGCGTATCGTAGGCGATGCCGATGTTGTTGACGAGGGCGCCGCTCGTGCTTGCACTGCTGAAGGTGCCCGGATTGAGGTTCACGGTGCTGTTCGACGCGAAGCCGGAGAGGTCGAGGGTATTGTTCGCGCCGGAATTGTAGATCGTGACGATCGGGGACGTGTTGACGGTGAAGTCGTAGAACTGCTTGGAGGCGTCGGCAATGTTGGAGTGGAAGCCGTAGGTCTGCCCGCCGGAAAAGGTCGCGCTCTTCGAGACCCCGTACAGCCGCTGCGCCGCCTTGATGTCCAGCATCATCGGCGACTGAGGAAAATCGGTGGATGGGCCGGTCGGCGTCGGGGATGTCCAATTGGCATGAACAGTATAATCGGAATAATATGGCGCCGTCGTATTGTCCGGGGTGATATACGACATCATGGTCCATAGTTTGTTGTCGTACATATTGAACTGTTCCGGCCGTCCGCCATCGCCATCGTAGCGCCCGGCATGGCCGAGGCCCAGAATGTGTCCTTCTTCGTGGATCGCGGTCGAAAGAAGCCAGGATTCGCCAGGCGCAAGAGAGTTGAACTCGTTACTGAAGAGCGCGAAGATGTTGAGCGTGGATTGCGTGCCGTTGGCATCGGGCGCCCGTATGGCCGGAATGTCGGTGATGCCCGCACCCGCGGCGGTGCCGGTTGTGGGCGTGTAAGCGCTGGCATTCGCCGTGCGCGTGCCGGTGATCAGCAGGTTCGCCGTGGCGGGATCCGAGACCTGCTTGAACTGAATGTCCGCGATGTCGGACCACAGCGTGAGAGACGCATCGTAGGCGGCCCGCCCCGGTGCCCCGACTTCGGCGCCGAACGCGTAGGTCACCGTGCCGCCGGGCGTCCCGGCTCGGCTGGTCGCGGCAAGCGGAACGCCATCGGCGTCGTTGTTCCACTTCGGGACGGAGGCCGTGCCGGACTGACCGGATTTCCAAGACCAGAAGCTGTTCGCGGCAACGGCCCCGTTCTCGTCGAGGCCGGACAGAAACGTCAGCGTGTCGAGCTGCCCTCTGGTGAGACTGGTCATGATGTCCCCGGTTCCCGAATGGCGTGGCGCGCCGCTGATGGTTCACGATGCCTGCGGCACAGGGAGACGCGCGGCTGCCGGGATGGGATCTGCGTCACAGCCCGTCCCGTCAGGACCGATCCGTTCGACGGATCGAAGGTCACGTCCGGTCCGTCCGTTCCAGCCCCGAACCTCATCTCGGCGGCGGCGGCCGCGTCGACATGCGCGAACCGAATGTTCGCGCCATCCGCGTATCGAGGCAGAAACGCCCGGTCGACGGCCTTCATATCGTCCGGAAGCCTTCCCGGAACGCGTCGGCGACCGTGCCGCCTCCCGTGCCGGCCGTGCTCGTCGGCGACCGGGCCGATCCCGCTGCGTCGTTGCTCCATGTCGCGATCCGAGCCCGGCCGAGATTGTCCGCGTCACTGCCGGTGACGTCGGTGTTCTCGGCGATCGCGGCGATCCCGGCGAGGGAGGTCGACACCGCCTTCCGTCGCGCAATCACACTCGCCACGTCCACCCTCGCCGGCTTGTCCGCGCCCGAGACACCGCGTCTCCACAGAGCTTGTCGAACGAACCCGCGAAATTGACACCATCGGCGCCATGGGATTGTTGGGCCTGTCGGACATCGTGGCTGACCCGACCGTTCGGCTTCGACCGGGCCGATCGAGAGGATCCGATCCTCTCCCGGTTGCACGGACAGCTCCGATACGCTTCTTGCTGCCGGGGCAGGTGTTTGATCGCACGGACGCGACGCGAGGGTACGCCCGAGTTCGAACGCGAGACGGTCTTCCTGCTGGAAAGCAGCGGCCAACCGCGGAGGCAGAGCGCGGCCGAACGCGGGATCCAACCCTCCATGCTGAGGCCGTGGCCCACGGCGCGGATGGGTGGCTCTCCACCGTCATGACCGGCAGGATCGCCGGGATCCGCGCCGACTCTGTTAGGACGTGCCGAACCGTTCCTCATCCGCTGGCGCGCGCCGGCGTGCCCTTCGTATCGACCGACAAGACATTTTGGTAAGGTCAGGAATCGCGATGCAGACGATCGATCACGGCAGCCATCGGGACATCCGCGACGCGGTCCGGTCCCTCTGCGCGGAGTTCCCGGCCGAGTACCATCGCAAGATCGACGAGGCCCGCGGCTACCCGGAAGCGTTCGTCGAGGCCCTGACCAAGGCCGGCTGGATGGCCGCCCTCATCCCCGAGGAATACGGCGGCTCGGGCCTCGGGCTCGCGGAGGCCTCCGTGATCATGGAGGAGATCAACCGGTCGGGGGGCAATTCCGGCGCCTGCCACGGCCAGATGTACAACATGAACACCCTCATCCGCCACGGATCGGAGGAGCAGCGCCGGCGTTACCTGCCCCGCATCGCCGCCGGCGAGCTCCGCCTGCAATCCATGGGCGTGACCGAGCCGACCGCCGGCACCGACACGACGCGGATCAAGACCACCGCCGTGCGCAAGGGGGACCGCTACGTCATCAACGGCCAGAAGGTCTGGATCTCGCGCGTCCAGCACTCCGACCTGATGATCCTTCTCGCGCGCACGACGCCGCTCGATCAGGTCACGAAGAAGTCCGAGGGCATGTCGATCTTCATCGTCGACCTGCACGAGGCCCAGAGAAAGGGCATGACGGTCCGGCCGATCCTCAACATGGTCAACCACGAGACCAACGAGCTGTTCTTCGACGACCTCGAAATTCCGGCCGAGAACCTGATCGGCGAAGAGGGGCAGGGTTTCAAGTACATCCTCACCGGCCTGAATGCCGAGCGCGTCCTCATCGCCGCCGAGTGCATCGGCGACGGGTACTGGTTCATCGACAAGGTGACGGCCTACGCCAAGGAGCGCATGGTGTTCGGCCGCCCGATCGGCCAGAATCAGGGCGTGCAGTTTCCCATCGCCGAGAGCTTCATCGAGATCGAAGCGGCCAACCTGATGCGCTACGAGGCCTGCCGCCTCTACGACGCGAACCTGCCTTGCGGCGCGCAGGCCAACATGGCGAAGTACCTCGCGGCCAAGGCGTCGTGGGAGGCGGCCAACGCCTGCATCCAGTTCCACGGCGGCTTCGGCTTCGCCGCCGAGTACGACGTCGAGCGCAAGTTCCGCGAGACGCGCCTCTACCAGGTGGCGCCGATCTCCACGAACCTGATCCTGTCCTACGTCGCCGAGCATATCCTCGGCCTGCCGAGGTCGTTCTGATGCGGGCCGGACGTCCCCTCGACGGCCTCGTCGTCGTCGCCATCGAGCAGGCCGTGGCCGCGCCGTTCTGCTCCTCGCGCCTCGCCGACGCGGGCGCCCGCGTCGTCAAGGTCGAGCGTCCGGAGGGCGACTTCGCCCGGGGCTACGACGACGTCGTGGCCGGCGGGCAGAGCAGCTACTTCGTCTGGCTGAACCGCGGCAAGGAATCGGCGGCGATGGATCTCGCCACCGAGGCCGGCAAGGAGAGCCTGCGCACCCTCATCGCGGGGGCCGACGTGCTGATCCAGAACCTGAAGCCCGGCGCTCTCGACCGCCTCGGCTTCGGGATCGAGTCACTCTGCCGCCGGGACCCCCGCCTGATCGCCTGCTCGATCAGCGGCTACGGCGAGACCGGGCCGCTGGCGAACCGCAAGGCCTACGACCTGCTGATCCAGGCGGAATCCGGTCTC
>CAZZZJ010000272.1:1717-5198 GCA_964658355.1 Beijerinckiaceae bacterium | reverse complement strand
GCGGGATGGCGGCGACGTCGGTGGTGATGTGCGCCGTCACCGCGACGAGCAGGCCCGAGGGGACGGCCGACAGCCCGATCCAGGCGAGACGCCGCGCGACGCTCGGGACGTCACGCGGCATCGCGATCGTCCGGGTCGGCACGACCCTCCCGCTCGCGCCGGCCTGGCCGAGGACGCTGAGCGCGCAGGCCGCGACCGCACTCGCGGCCAGGGTATAGCCGGCCGACCACAGCCGGGTCTGTTCGCCGAGCCCGAGGAACGGTTCGATCACCAGCGGATAGGCGATCAGGGCGGTGAACGAGCCGAGGTTGGAGGCGCGATAGAGGAAGTACGGGTCCTGTGCGCGGCTGTTGCCGGAGCGGGAAAACCACGCCTGCAGGAGGGGCGCGCTCGCGGACAGGGCGAAGAACGGCGCGCCGATCGAGGCGAGGAACAGGCCGACCAGCCACAGCGCCTCGTCGCCGGCCTGCGCCGCCGCGGCATCCACCGCCACCGTGATCGGCAGGAACGCGAGGCCGGCGAGAAGCACGAAGCCGTGCACGATCGCCGCGGCGCGCAGGGACAGCCATCGCGTTGTCGCGTGCGCGTAGGCGTAGCCTGCCAACAGCAGACCCTGAAACACCACCGTCGCGACCGACCAGACGGCCGGCGTCCCGCCGAGTACCGGGAGGACGCGCTTGGTGAAGATCGGCTGCAGGACGAACAGCAGGAACGCCGCCCCGAGCAGCGTGCCCGAGAACACCAGGGTCTGGACCAGGTCGCGCCAGTTCGACGCGGTGGAAACGGGCGCATCGACGCCGAGCGGATCGGCCTTGCTGGCTGCCATCGTACGCATTCCCGCACCCGAAGCGGTGAGGCGCGCAGGTTAGCGGAGCGGCCTTAACCGGTTCTCACGAGGCGGCGACCATCGGCATAAGCCGCGCGCGCCCGTCGTCCCGATCGTTCACCGACACGGGTCGCGAACCCCAGCCTGTCGGGCGAAGCCGGCGGCTCTCTATTCCCACTCGATCGTGCCGGGCGGCTTCGAGGTGATGTCGTAGGTGACGCGGTTGATGCCCTTCACCTCGTTGATGATGCGGGTGGCGACCCGGCCGAGGAAGGCCATGTCGAAGGGGTAGAAGTCGGCCGTCATGCCGTCGACCGAGGTGACGGCACGAAGCGCGCAGACGTGGTCGTAGGTGCGCCCGTCGCCCATCACGCCGACGGTCTTGACCGGCAGGATGACGGCGAAGGCCTGCCAGATCGTGTCGTAGAGGCCGGCCCGCCGGATCTCGTCGAGGTAGATCGCGTCGGCCTTGCGCAGGGCCTCCAGCTTCTCCGGGGTGATCGTGCCGGGGCAACGGATCGCGAGCCCGGGGCCGGGGAACGGATGGCGCCCGACGAAGGCGTCCGGCAGGCCGAGCTCGCGCCCGAGCACACGGACCTCGTCCTTGAACAGCTCGCGCAGAGGCTCGACGAGCTTCATGTTCATGCGCTCGGGCAGGCCGCCGACGTTGTGGTGGCTCTTGATCGTCACGCTCGGACCGCCGGAGAACGACACGCTCTCGATCACGTCCGGGTAGAGCGTGCCCTGCGCCAGGAAGGCCGCACCGCCGATCTTCTTCGATTCCGCGTCGAACACGTCGATGAACAGGCGGCCGATGGTCTTGCGCTTCAGCTCCGGGTCGCTGACGCCGTCGAGCGCGTCGAGGAACAGCGTCTGCGCCTCCACATGGACGAGCGGGATGTTGTAATGGTCGCGGAACAGCCGCACGACCTCCTCGGCCTCGCCCATGCGCAGCAGGCCGTGATCGACGAAGACGCAGGTGAGCTGGTCGCCGATCGCCTCGTGCAGCAGCACCGCCGCCACCGACGAATCGACGCCGCCCGACAGGCCGCAGATCACCTTCTCGGACCCGACCTGCTCGCGGATCTTGGCGATCGCCTCGGCCCGGTAGGCGCCCATGGTCCAGTCGCCCGAGCAGCCGGCGATGTCGCGCACGAAGTTGCGGATCAGCAGGGCGCCGTGCGGCGTGTGCGCCACCTCCGGGTGGAACTGGACGGCGTAGTAGTTGCGCGCCGCGTCGGCGACCGCCGCGAACGGGGCGTTCTTCGAGATCGCCACGGTGGTGAAGCCGTCGGGCAGCTTGGTGACGCGGTCGCCGTGGCTCATCCAGACGGGGTACGTCTCGCCGACGTGCCAGACCCCCTTGAACAAGGGGCAATCGACCAGGATCTCGATCTCGGCGCGGCCGAACTCGGCGTGGTGGCCGCCCTCGACCTCGCCGCCGAGTTGGGCCGCCATGGTCTGCTGGCCGTAGCAGATGCCGAAGACCGGAACACCCGAATCGAACACCACCTGCGGGGTGCGCGGCGAGGCGTCGCTCGTCACCGATTCGGGACCGCCCGAGAGGATCACGCCCTTGGGCCGCGTCTCGGCGAAGGCCTCCGCCGCCTTCGTGAACGGCACGATCTCGCAGTAGACCCCTTCCTCCCGGACGCGCCGGGCGATGAGCTGGGTCACCTGCGAGCCGAAATCGACGATCAGGATCTTGTCGTGGTCGGTGTTCATGCCCTTCGCGTTAGCCGAGGCGATTGCGCGGTGCAACGCGAGGCGTCGCATGGGGTGTGCGGCGGCCTGTTCATGGCGGGCATAAGGGCGGAACGCTGCGGCGAGGTGTGCGCTGCCGCCTCAGGCGGCCAGGAAGCCGCGCACCCGGAGCCAAGCAAGGAACAGGGACGGCCACGCCGCCACGGGCGTGCCGGGTGGTCCGAGGCCGAAGCCGTGGCCGCCGCGCTCGAACAGGTGCATCTCGGCCGGGATCCTCGCCCTGCGCAGGGCCGTGAACATCAGGAGTACGTGGTCGGAGACCGCAATCCGGTCGTCCATCGCCTGCGCCATGAACATCGGCGGCGTATCGGCGCGGACCTGGACGTCGACCGAGTAGGTGCGCATCTCGAGCTCGGTCACCTCGTCGCCGACGAGGACGCGCCGGGTCGAGGTGCCGTCGAACGGCGCCTTCATGGTGATGACGGGATAGAGCAGCCCGGCCAGCGCCGGCCGGAACGACAGGGCGTCGTGCGCATCCACCGGCGGGTAGAGATCGCGGCCGCAGACCGCGGTCTCGCCCATCAGGTGGCCTCCGGCCGAGAAGCCGAGGACGCCGACGCGTGAGGGATCGATCCCGAGTTCCGCCGCTTGGGCGCGCACCAGCCGCACGGAGCGCTGCGCGTCCTGGCGCGGGGCGTCGGGCGCATTGTCCCAGCCCTCGCCGGGCAAGCGGTAGATCAGCAGGAAAACGGTGATGCCGGCGGCCGTCAGCATCTGGCCGACCGGCACGCCCTCGTTGCCGATGTCGATGAACCGGTAGCCGCCGCCGGCCGCGACGATCATCGCCGATCCGTTCGGCTTGTCCGGCCGGATCACCAGCAGGCAAGGGCGCTCGACCTTGGTGATGACCCCGCGGGCCGTCTCGTCGAAGCGGTAGCCGTTGGGATCGGG
>CAZZZJ010000272.1:0-1617 GCA_964658355.1 Beijerinckiaceae bacterium | reverse complement strand
GCCGCCAGCGCCAGCGTCTTGCCGCCGCCGCCGGCGCAGAGGTCGACGATCGTCTCGCCGCCCTCGGCGCCGGTCAGGATCGCGGCGAGCTGCGAGCCCTCGTCCTGGATCTCGTACCAGCCGTCCAGGAATTCCGGTTCGACATGAAGCGCCGGCCCGCGCCCGTCGGCGCCGATCGGGACGCGCAGGCCCATCGGCGCGTGCGGCGTGGGGGCGGCGGCATGATGGGCGAGCCCCGGCATCGCCGCCTCGCGATCGCCCTTCAGGGCGTTGACGCGGATGTCGAGGGGCGCGCGCCGGGCAAGCGCTTTCAGCTCGGGCAGCAGATCGGCTCCGAGAATGGCGTCGAGCTGGGGCAGCACCCATTCGGGCACGTCGCCCGCGACATGGGGCGGCGCGTCTGAGAGGTTGCCCTCGGAGAGACGCCGCGTCTCGTCCTCTGTGAGCTTGGCCGGCGCGAAGCCTTCGCCGCTGAACAGGGCGGCGATCGAGGGCGCGGCCAAGCCCTGCTGCAGCCGCAGCGAACCGAGCAGGATCGCCCGCGGGTTCTCGTCGCCCATGATCCAGGCGGCCGACGACCGCCGCCGCAGGGCGTCGTAGACGAGGCTGGCGATGCCGCCGCGGTCGCCGGATCCGGCGAAGCGGTGGCCGAGGCCCCAGTCCTTGAGGGCGTCGGCGGCCGGCCGGCGTCGGCCGGCGATGTCGGTGAGCACCTCGATGGCGGCGGCGCAGCGGGCGGCTGGAATCAGGACGGTCTCCTTTTGCGGATCGAGGCGTGTCGCGAGCGCGATAGACCCGTAGCGCCCCGGCTGTCGAAGGAAATCAGCGCGGCCACGATACGGCCACGCTTAACCCGCGGCGCCGACACGATACGGCCGAGCTTCGGGCGGGATCGTCGCTCAAACGTGCAGGCTCCGACGCATCCTGGCGTCGCGAAGGCCGGAAGAACCCATGTCGCCCGTGATCCACCTCACCCTTGCCGGTATCCTCTTGCTGGCGGTCGCCGCCTGCTCCACCGCGCCGGCCGCCCCCGATCTGACGCCGCCGCCGCGCCGGCCGCTCGATGCCAAGACGCAACTCGAATACGGCAACCCGCCTCCGCCTCCCGGCCCGCGCTACTGATCGACCGCCGGACCCCGGCCCGGCGCCGGCCGAGGTCTCAGGCCGCCTGCTCTCGGGCGCGACGGCGCTCGTAGGTCTTGAGGCCGGTGAACACCCGCTCGAGATGGGGGAGCGCACGCTCCGGCGCCGCCGATCGCCCGCGGGCGATCAGGTCGCCGACGATGTGGTCGGCTTCGATCCGGCCCTTGCCCTCGATGTCGCGCAGCATCGAGGCGGTCAGGGCCGAGCCCTCCGTGGTCAGCATGGTCCGCGCCTGGGCCGCCACCTTCTCGCGCGGCGCGAAACCGTCGGCGGCGGCGATGGCCAAGCATTCGTCGTGCAGGCCGGCGATGAAGTCGCGCCCGCCCTCCGCGCCTGCGATATCGCCGATGGTCCCCCGCATCAGGGTGGTCGCGCCGGCAAGCGTCGCGAGGAAGACCCACTTCTCCCACATCTCCAGGACGATCCGGTCGGACAGGCGCGCCTGGAACGTCACGCCCTGCATCACCGCGTCGA
>CAZZZJ010000271.1:0-5207 GCA_964658355.1 Beijerinckiaceae bacterium | reverse complement strand
TGGTGTTCACCGACGTGGTGCACCTGCCGGCGATCCAGTTCAAGCAGCCCGAGGCGGGCGTCGGCTTCGACGTCGACGGCGATCAGGCCCGTGCGACGCGGAAGGCGATTCTCGCCGATCTCGCGGCCGACGGCACCCGCATCGCCGGCTCGCATCTCGAATTCCCCGCCGTCGGATACGTGACGCGGGACGGGGATGGGTACCGGTTCGTGCCGGATCTCTGGGTCGCCGACGAGGCGTAGGCCCGGAGCAATCGTTTTAGGGACCGACCGATGCTGGGGGACAGCGCCGGTCGGCCGAAGTGCGGAGCCGGGTGTCGCGGGTCCGTGCGTCAGGAGAGGTAGGATCGTGGTCATTCAGAAGAACTGGCAAGAGCTGATCAAGCCCAACAAGCTGCAGGTCTCGACCGGCGACGACCCGAAGCGGGTCGCCACCGTCGTCGCCGAGCCCCTGGAGCGCGGCTTCGGCACGACGCTCGGCAACTCCCTGCGCCGGGTGCTGCTCTCTTCGCTGCAGGGCGCGGCCGTGACCTCGGTCCAGATCGACGGCGTGCTGCATGAATTCTCCTCGATCCCCGGCGTCCGCGAGGACGTCACGGACATCGTCCTGAACATCAAGACGATCGCGATCCGGTCGCAGACCGACGCCCCGAAGCGTATGACCCTGCGCAAGACAGGTCCCGGCCTCGTCACCGCCGGCGACATCGGCACGGTCGGCGACATCCAGATCCTGAACCCCGACCTCGTGATCTGCACGCTCGACGACGGCGCCGAGATCCGGATGGAGTTCACGGTCGCCACCGGCAAGGGCTACGTCCCGGCCGAGCGCAACCGCCCCGAGGATGCACCGATCGGCCTGATCCCGGTGGACGCACTGTTCTCCCCGGTGACCAAGGTCAGCTACCGCATCGAGACCACCCGCGAGGGCCAGGATCTCGACAAGGACAAGCTGACGATGACCGTCGAGACCAACGGCGCCGTGTCGCCGGAGGATGCGCTGGCCTACGCCGCGCGCATCATCCAGGACCAGCTCCAGGTGTTCGTGAACTTCGAGGATCCGCGCAAGGAAGAGGCCGCTCCGCTCGCGCCGCAGCTGCCCTTCAACCCGGCGCTGCTCAAGAAGGTCGACGAGCTGGAGCTCTCGGTCCGTTCCGCGAACTGCCTGAAGAACGACAACATCGTCTATATCGGCGACCTCATCCAGAAGTCGGAGGGCGAGATGCTGCGCACCCCGAACTTCGGTCGCAAGTCGCTCAACGAGATCAAGGAAGTGCTCGCCGGCATGGGCCTGCACCTCGGCATGGACATCCCCGGCTGGCCGCCGGAGAACATCGAGGATCTCGCCAAGCGCTTCGAAGAGCATTACTAGCGCCGACGTCGGACATTTCGGGGCCGCGAAGCGGCGCCCGGGATCGAAAGGCGCAGACGGCGACCGTCGAGGCCGCTTCTGCGGCTCTCAGGTCCGGGTTCGCGTTCGGCGCCCCGGAATGACGATCGGCAAGGCATCCCGCCGCGGGGTCATGCGGAACAACGAAGACGCCCCGCTCGAGGGGCACCCGGCCGTACCGTGGCACGGCGGCCGGAGAGATGAAGAAGGGCCAATCACATGCGTCACGGGTTTCGCGGTCGTCGTTTCAACCGCACCACCGAGCACCGCAAGGCGATGTTCGCGAACATGTCCGCCGCGCTGATCAAGCACGAGCAGATCATCACCACGCTGCCGAAGGCCAAGGACCTTCGTCCGGTCATCGAGAAGCTGATCTCGCTCGGCCGCATCGACAGCGTCCACACCCGCCGCCTCGCCATGTCGCAGATCCGCGACCACGACATGGTCAAGAAGCTCTTCACGGTCCTCGGTCCGCGCTACACGGCCCGTCCGGGCGGCTACTGCCGCATCATGAAGGCCGGCTTCCGCAAGGGCGACAACGCCCCGCTCGCCGTGATCGAGTTCGTGGATCGCGACGTCAGCGCCCGCGGCAAGGATTCCGGCCCGGTGCTCGGTGGCGAGAGCGAAGCGGCCTGATCGGCCCCATTGCCGGCGCCCTCGCCGGCAGCATCGATCGTAAGGCGGCCTCCGGGCCGCCTTTTTCGTTTGTCCGCCGACATCGCGTTCAGGCGCCGGGTCCGTCGCCCAGCAGCAACGAGACCCGGCGGGCGAGTTCGGCCGACTGGAAAGGCTTCGTCAGCACCGGCAGATCGTGCGGGATCTCCACCGCCTCGGCATGCCCCGTCAGGATCAGCACCGGGACCTGCGACCAGCGACTTCGGACTTCGGCAGCGAGTTCCACGCCGGTCATGCCGGGCATCGCGAGATCGGCGACGACGAGATCGAAGCGCCGCTGCTCCATGAGCGCGAGCGCGGCCGCCCCGTCAGAGGCCTCGATCTCGTCGTAACCGAAGCCGTTGAGGAACGATGCGGTGACGTGCCGGACCTCGGCGTCGTCGTCGACCACCAGGATGGCGGCCGGCCGTGCGGCGGACGGTGCGAGCCCGGTATCGGCCGCAGCCGCCACGACGGCGGCGGTGGCCTGCGGCAGGGCGAGGTCGACGCGGGTGCCGTGCCCGACCCGGCTGTCGATGCGCAGGCGACCGTGCGATTGCTGCGCGAGACCGAACACCATCGCGAGGCCCAGACCCGTGCCCTGGCCGACGGCTTTCGTCGTGAAGAACGGTTCGCAGACCCGCGTCAGGATCTCTTGCGGGATGCCGTCGCCGGCATCGCTCACCGACACGCCGATATAGACCCCAGCGGTCAGATCCGGATCGTCGTCGATCGCCCGCTTCGTCGTCTCGATCACGATGGCGCCGCCCTCGCGCATGGCATCGCGGGCATTGATGCAGAGGTTGAGGATCGCGAGCTCGAGCTGGTCCGGATCGACCTGGGCCGGGCCCAGATCCGCGCCGAGTCTCGTCTCGACGGTGACGAGCCCGCCGAGGCTGCGCGCGAGCAGCGCGGACATGCCCTCGACCAGGGCGTTCACGTCGGTCGGACGGGCGCGCAGGTCGTTGGCGCGGCTGAAGCTCAGCAGGCGCTTGGTCAGCGAGGCGCCGCGCTCGGCGGCGCCCCGGGCGTTCTCGATCAGACGCAGGACACGCGGCTGATCCTGAACCTTGGGGGCGGCGAGTTCGAGACTGCCGAGAATCGCGGTCAGCAGGTTGTTGAAGTCGTGAGCGATCCCGCCGGCCAGCGTACCCAGGGCCTGCATCTTGTCGGATTGGCGCAGACGCGCCTCGAACCCCTTCTGCTCGGTGACGTCGCGCTCGATCGTGGCGAGGTGCGCGATCCCGCCGGTGGGCCCGCGAATCGGGACGCGGACAACATGGCTCCAACGTTCGGCGCCGCTCGGCCCCTCCGCCGAGACGACGTCGCCGACCTCGCCCGAGCGGATGGCGGCGGCGTCCGCCACCGCGCTCTCCGCGGCGCGCGCACCCGGAAGCTCGGATTCGCGCCGGCCGAGGCATGTCGCGACGTCGAGGCCGAGCGATGCCGCCTTGCGGGCGTTGAGGCGCAGGAAGCGTCCCTCCGCATCCTTGAACGAGATCGCATCGTCGGAATGGTCGAGGAGGCCGCGCAGAAGGGCCCGCTCGGTGGCGAGTTCGCGCCCGAGCGTATGGCGTTCGAACGCGGTGCGCACGGTTCCGCGCAGCAGGTCCGCGTCCCAGGGCTTGGCGACGTATCCGCTGATCCCGCCGCGGTTGAGCGCGCCGATCACCGCCGTGATGTCGGCGTAGCCGGTGAGCAGGATCGCCTGGGCCTCGTGGAACCCGCGCATCTCCGCGAGCAGCGCGTCGCCGGTCATGCCGGGCATGCGCTGGTCCGAGAGGACGACGGCGATGTCGGGATCGTCGCGCAGGATGGCGAGGGCGTCTGCCGGCTTCGTCGTCGTGACGATGCGGTAGGTCTCCTCGAACAGATCCTCGAGGGCGATCAGGATATCCGGCTCGTCGTCGACGGCCAGGATCGTGCCTCTGGTCATGCGGCTGCCGTCTGCCTCGGGATCCCGATCACGAAGCAGGCCCCGCCTTCGGGGACCGTCTCCACCGTGAGCGAGCCGCTATGCGCCTGAACCACGCTGTAGGCAATCGCGAGGCCGAGGCCGGTGCCGGCGCCGACCGGCTTGGTCGTGAAGAACGGCTCGAAGATCTTCTCGCGCAGGTCCTCGGGAATGCCCGGGCCGGTGTCGCTGATCCGGATCAGGTCGGTGTCGGCGGTGGTCTCGGTGAGGATCCGGATCCGGCCTCCCTCGGGCATCGCGTCGGCGGCGTTGCCGAGGATGTTCATCACCACCTGATTCAGAAGGGCCGGCGTGCAATGGATCTCGGGCCGGCCGGCGAAGTCGCGCTCGACCGTGATGCGGGTGCCGAGCTTGTGCTGGATCAGCGCCAGAACCGTCTCGATCGCCTCCGGGACGTTGACCAGCGCACGCTCGCCTTCGTCGAGCCGCGAGAACTTCCGAAGGTTCAGAACCAGATCCTGGATGCGGGTCAGACCCATGCGCATCGCGCCGACGCGGTCGCGCGCCTTCGCGAGGCCTTTCTGCGCCGCCGGGTCGGATTCCGGCATCGGCAGATCGCGCAGGACGCGCTCGACGGTGCCCTGATGCGCGAGGATGAAGGCCAGCGGGTTGTTGATCTCGTGGGCGATGCCGGCGACCAGCTCGCCGAGCGAGGCCATCTTCGCGGCCTGGACGAGCTTGGACTGCGCGTCGGTGAGCTTGCGGTTGGCGAGCGCGAGGTCGTCGTTGGCGCGTTCCAGCGCGTCGGCGAGCCGGGCGCGCGCCTCGGCCGCCTCTGCCTCGGCGCGGGCCCGCTGCACCGCCTGCTGCCGGGCACCGAACTCGCCGGCGATGCGACGGTCGTCCTCTTCCAGGAAGCGGCGGCGGACGAGCCCGCGCACCCGGAGCGCCAGGACCTCGGCGTCGGATTTCGAGACCACGTCGTCGGCGCCCGCGGCGTAGGCCTGGACGAGGAAGTCCTTGTGTGGGCTGCTGCCGGCGATCCCGACGAGATGGAACCCGGCGCCCGCCACCCGGACGCCGCGGCGCTGGTCGATGGTGCGACAGAGGGCGAGACCGTCGAAGGCCGGGCCGAGGAGGTCGACGGTGACGCAGTCGAAGGCGGTTGCCTCGCCGTCGGCGTCGAGGACGGCCAATGCCTCCTCCGATCCGGCGGCGACGGTGACCGCATGGCCGTCCTGGCTCAGCAGGC
>CAZZZJ010000270.1:0-5218 GCA_964658355.1 Beijerinckiaceae bacterium | reverse complement strand
GCGCGGCGGCGCAGGGCATCAGCGGCGTCAATGCCGGCATGGTCTACGGCACCGATGGGGCGCTCGACGCCCTGGACCTCGTCGTGATGAGCGATCCGAAGGGTGCGCAGATCGTCTACGAGGTCGCCCCGGTGATCCGCGCCGACACCCTGGCTCGGCATCCGCGCATCCGCGAAAAGCTCGATCCGGTCTTCGCGCGCCTCGATGCGGAAACGCTCCGCCGGCTGAACGCCCGCATCACCGTCGAGGGCATGGTCGCCGAGACCGTTGCGCGGACGTTCCTGCGCGACGCCGGCTTCATCGGGTGAGGCCCATCGCCCAGGATCGGACCGGACGGCTCGCGCGCCTCGGCCCGCTGCTGCTCGCCGCCGCCTTCGTCGGCGCAGTCTACGGCCTGCCGCTGCTGCGCATCGCCGGAAATCGCCTTGTCGTCGGCGATCCGGTCTTCGCCCTGGACACTGTCGGGGCCATGGCCGGTTTCGGGCCGGAAATCGAGGCGGTGACGGCGCTCGTGCTCGGTGCGGCCCTGGTCGCACGGGTCGGACGGACCCGCATCGCGGTTCTCGCGGCCGCTGCGCTCGTCGCCCTGGCCCTCGCGCTGCTGCTGTTGACGTTGGGGAGCAGCGCGGAGGACCTCCTCGCCGGCGCGCCGCCGGCCGCCCGCGCCGGCCTCGCCTCGGGCGCCTGGTGCGGTCTGATGCTGCTCGGGGGCGGCCTGGCCTATCTCGCCCGGCGCACCGCCATCCCCGGGCTCGGCCTCGGGCTGACGCTGGCGTTCATGCTGTTCGTCGTGATCGCTGGATCGGCCGGGTCTTTCGCGAGCCTGTCGCTCGCGGTCGAGTTCGCGGCGCGCAAGGACGCGGTCGGCGAGGCGCTGGTGCGCCACCTGCTGCTGTCTGGCGGTGCGGTGATGCTGGCGATCGGCGGTGCAGCGCTGCTGTCGCTGTGGCGGCGCGGGCAAAGCCTCGCCGAGCTCCTGGTCGGCGGCATCCAGGTCGTGCCGGCGGTGGCCCTGTTCGGGGCGCTGGTCGCACTGGCATCGGGCCTGCTGAGGGCATTCCCGATCCTCCGCGAGGCCGGCCTCAGCGCGCTCGGGCCTGCGCCCGCGATGATCGGGATCGCGCTCTACCTGCTTCTCCCGCTCTGGCGCGGCCTGGCGCTGGCGCTGGCGGCGCCCGATCCGGCGACCGTCGACGCCGCCGAGGTCATGGGCCTGACGCCGCGGGCGATCCTGTTGCAGGTGCGCCTGCCGATCGGCGCCGGCTTCCTGCTCGGAGCACTGCGCGTCGCCTGCGTGCAGGGGATCGGGCTCGCGACCCTCGGAGCGCTGGTCGGGGCTGGCGGTCTCGGCGGCATCGTCTTCGACGGCATGGCGCAATTCGCCCCGGACCTGATCCTGCTCGGCGCGATCCCGATCGTCGTGCTGTCGCTCATCGTCGAGCGGGCCTTGAGTCTCGCCGAGGACCGCCTGCGAAGGCGGTCGGCATGATGCGGTCGCGCACCCTCCGCCGGGCGTTCGGGGCCCTGGGCACCGGCCTGGTGCTCGCATCGTTCAGCCATCCCACCGTCGCCTCGGCGATCGTCGCGGCACTCGGCGAGACGCCGCGGCGGGCACTCCCCCTCGGCTATCTCGGCGCGCTCGCCCTGCACCACTTGATCCTGGCAGGGATCGGGCTGGCCATCGTCGCGGTGATCGGCATCGGCCTGGGAATCCTCGCGACCCGCCCCGGCGCGGCGTCGATCCGCGGCACGATCGACACCTTGGCCGCCGCCGCACAAGCGGTGCCGCCGGTCGTCGTGGTGGCGTTGGCCCTGCCGGTGCTCGGATTCGGGGGACCGCCGACCCTGCTGGCTCTGGTATTCTACGGCGTGATGCCGACTCTGCGCGGTACGGTCGGCGCCCTCGAGGCGGTGCCCGCGGATGCGCGCGAGGCTGCCGACGCCCTCGGCCTCACCGCCCGCCAAAGCTTGACGCGCGTCGAACTTCCGCTGGCCGCGCCCGCCATCGTCGAGACCCTGCGCACGGCCCTCGTCCTCGCGGTGGCCGTGGCCGCGGTCGGCGCGCTCGCAGGTGCGGCGACGCTCGGCACCCCGATCGTCGCCGGTCTGCAGAACCAGAACACGGTACCAATGCTGCAAGGCGCCGCCGCCACCGCAGCGCTCGCCTTCCTGTGCGATGCCGCGATGCTGGTCGCAGCGGGCCTGATGCGTGACTAGTCCTCCTTGAACGATACCTTCGCGCCGCGGGCGACATGGGCGGCTAGATCGCGCGCGTTCCAGTTGGTCAACCGGATGCAGCCGTGCGATTCGGTCTTGCCGACCTTCTCCGGCTCGGGCGTGCCGTGGATGCCGTAGGACGGGATGGCGAGATCGATCCAGACGAGGCCGACCGGATTGTTCGGGCCGGGGCGGATCGAGAACTTCCGGCGGCTTTTCACGCCCTTGAAGCGATATTTCGGATCGTAGGTGTAGAACGGATCGAAGGCGACGCCCTTCACCTTGGTCTCGCCGCTCGGGGCCGGCTTCTCCTCGCTGCCGATCGAGGCGGGGTAATAGGCCAGGAGCGCTCCGTCCTTACCGAAGGCGCGCACGTCGCGGCTGCCCTTTTCGACTTCGACGCGGTCGACCTTCGGGTCCCTCGGCAGGTCCTTGCCCTTCGGCTTGTCCAGGCCCATCGGCTGGACGCCGGCCACCAGGATCACCGTTCCGGCCTTGTCGAGCGGCTTGTCCGGGTTGAGCTGGCCGAGGAGGTCGCGGCTCATGTGGAAGCGCTCGGCCAGCATCTCGCGCGGGCTGGTGTAGCCCATCGCCTTGAGGTCGGCCTGCTCTTCCATCTTGCCCGGGATCTTGTCGACATAGGGCCCGGCGGCGTCGGCCTCGGTGATGGTGTAGTCGGTCACGACCGGGTCGCCGCCCGTGCCGGCGAGCCGGTCGAAGACCTCCTTCGTCAGCGTCTTCGTCGCGGGCAGGCCCTGCGCCACCGCATAGGCCGAGAGCGCCCCCTGGAGGTTCTCGCCGTCGCGCCCGTCGATCGCGCCGGGGAAGAAACGCGCCCGGTCGAGCAGCACCTGCACCTTGAGGATCAGGGGGTCGGGCCGGTCTCCCGGCTTCGCGCCCTCCTTGTCCGCGGACGTCTCCGAAGCCTGACCTGCGGCCTTGCTCGTGCCCTGGAAGCTCGCGCCGGTGATCGCCTCGGCGTTCAGAGGCGGCGGAGCCGGGTCCTCCTTCCCCTTCGCGGCAAATCCCGGTCCCGTGAGGGAGGCGAGAGCCAGGGCGACGAGGCTGGCCCGCATCGAGTTACCGCACGTCATGGGAAGGAAGACTCCGGGAGCCGAAACGCTACCCCGCAACAAGCTTCCACGATGGATCGGCGTTCCCTCGGATTGGGCGGGGGCGCACAGGGTTTTCGGCGACCTATTGGCAGAGACGGTGACCCGCGTTGCGCTCGCGCTCGTCGAGATGGATGTGGTTGGCATGCGCGGCATTCGAGCCGGGGCCGAGCACCGTGCGGAAGAAGCCGCAGGCCCGCCCCCGCACCGCGTCCAGGAAGCGCCCTTCGGCCGACCCCTCGGGCATCGGACCGACGGCGATGGCCGGACGGCCGGCAAACGCGAAGCTCATGACGTCCACGCCGTTGGCGAAGGCGTGCTCGCTGAGCTTGGCCTCGACATCATGGTTCTGCCCGCGACATTCGTAGGAGGTGCCGATCGCGATCTCCGTCAGGGGTTGCTTCAACGCGCGCTCGGCCGCTTCCTGCACCTCGGTCGCCCAGCGCGCCAGCGCCTCGGCGGCCCCGCAGGTCAGCGTCACGGATTGGGGGAGGACGACCCCGGACAGGCCCGTCAGCTTCAGCGGCAGCGGCGTGCCGCACTGCCCGTCGACGATGGCCGGCAGCGCCTCGAACGTGACCCCGAGGCGCTTCAGCCGCACACGGCAGGCGGTGTCGTCGGGCGCCGCGACCGTGAGGGCGAGGGCGGCCTCGCCCGACAGCTCGGGCGGCCGCTCAGGCGGGATCGGCGGCGGCACCGGCATCTCGCCGGGCTTCGACGCAGGTAGGGTGCCGGGAGCCGGCAGCGGGACGAGGTCGGCCGGGCGCTCCGGTGGATGCGGCACGGGCTGCGGGGGTGCGGGGGGAATGGCTGCGGGCGAAGCGGGTATGGGCGGCGTGGATCCCGGTCGGGCGGACGCAGGCGGTTCCGCCGGCTTCGCCTCCGTGGCTACGGGCGGTGGGCCGGGCGGCGTCAGGTCGGCGGGGCGCTCCGGCGGGCGCGGGGGATCGCTCACGGGCGCGCCCGGCGCCGTCGCGGGCTTCAGCTCCGACGGTCGCTCGGGCGGCGACGGCGGCGGAACGGGGACGGTCATTGCGGGCGGCCGCGCCTGTGCCCTCGCATCCCGTCCCGCCGTCGTGGCAAGCAGGGTCGTGCCGGCGAGCGCGAGCGCCGCGAACCGTCGAGGCCGAACTGACGCCATGTCCCATCCATCCCAACCCGCCATCACCCGCGAAACGATCCCGTGCGAAGGGCGGCACGTCACGATCGAGCGCTTTGCGCCGCGCGGCAAGGACGCGGCGGCCACGGGCAGCGTCATTCTGCTGCACGACGCGGAGGGCGCGGGCCCGGACCGGCCGGTCCGAGCCGAGGCCGCAGCTTTGGCCGGGGCCGGCTTCGCGGTGGTGCTGCCGCACTATCTCGATCGGACCGGAGAGACGCGGGTCGGCTTTTCCGGGATCGGCCGGCATTTCGGCCTGTGGCGCGCGACCCTGGAGCTCGTCCGCATGGCGGTGCCGGGACCGATCGCCTTGGCGGGCCGCTCGCTCGGAGGCGCCCTGGCGCTGGCGCTCGCCGCCAGATCGCCCGAGGCGATCACCGCCCTGATCCTGCGCTCGGCCTTCGTGCCGCCGGAACTCGGCAGCCGCTCCCCGGCCGCGCCCCTGGTCCTGCCGCCGGTGCTGGCCTTGCACGGCGCCCGCGACGTCCTCGTCGGCCCGAGCCACCCGGCCGAACTCGGCGCACGGATGGCGGCGGCGGGCGGCCTCTGCCGCATCCACCTCTACGAAAACCAGGGCCATACCTTCGATCCGCGCACGGACGCCGACGCGGTCGCGCGCAGCGTCGCCTTCCTGAACGACGCATTCGGTCCTATCTGAAGCGAGAGCTCGCCGGGGGTCGCCTCCGCCGGCGGCGGACGCGCAGCGCGAGACATCGGGACTTCCACACGA
>CAZZZJ010000269.1:1395-5219 GCA_964658355.1 Beijerinckiaceae bacterium | reverse complement strand
GGTCGATGGCGAGGATGGCGTGGCCCGCGGCGATGTAGAGCCGCCGCCCGTCCGGACCGCCGAAAGCGAGGTTCGCGGCCGGCGTCGGCGTGGCGATCCGGCCGAGCGCCGTCCCGTCGGGGGCGAAGATGCGGATGCCGTCGCCGCAGGCGGCATAGACCCGGCCCGCGGCGTCGACCTTCAGCCCGTCCGGCACCCCGGCCTCGATCGTCGCGAACGTCCGCGGCGGCCCGAGGCGTCCGTCCGCGCCGACGGAGAACGCCATCACGGCGTGTCCCGCCTCGGGGTTGAGCGCCGCGCCGGATTCGCTGACGTAGAGGACGCGTCCGTCCGGGGCGAAGGCGAGGCCGTTCGGCTGGTCGAGGGCGTCGGTCATCGCCTCGACCTGCGCTCCGCGCGTACCCGGCTGAACGATCCGGTAGACGCGCCGGGCGCTCTGTTCGGGCTCGGCCAGGATCCCCTCTTCCGGCTGCGTGATGCCGTAGACCGGATCGGTGAACCACACCGCGCCATCGGCGGCGACGACCGCGTCGTTGGGCGCGTTCAGCGCCTTGCCGGCAAACCCATCCGCCAGGACGGTCACCGCTCCGTTCGGCTCGCGCCGGACCACGCGGCGGGTGCGATGCTCGCAGCTGATCAGCCGGCCCCGCGCGTCGACGGTGTTGCCGTTGGCGTTCTGGGACGGATCGAACAGGGTCTTCACCGACCGATCCTCGGCCAGCACCCGGATACGGTTGGCCTTGGTGTCGCTGAACACCAGGCCGCCGTAAGCGGGCGCCCAGCAAGGACCTTCGCACCAGCGCCCGTCGGAAAACAGCGTGCGGAGTTCGGCGGCCGGATCGATCAGGGCGTCCAGGCGCGGGTCGTCCACGCGGACGGTGGACGCCGCCCGTACGGCCGAGGCGGCGGCGAGCCCGAGCCCGGCCCCGAGGACGGCGCGTCTGTGAACCTTCGGCATCGTCTTCCGATCACACGGCATTCCACCCAGCCGACCGCGGGCCAACGCGTGGGGCCGCGAAGCGATCCCGAAGGCGACGGGGAGGGCGATCGGGCGTGCCATAGGGTCCACGGCTCCCGGCCGGACGCCCGTGCGCGCAGGCAGGTCCCGGATCGGAAGCCTGTCTTTGGAACGGCGGCATCCCGGTGGATCCGAGACGGTCCATGGATCGAACGCAGGAAAGTTCACTGGCCACGCTGGCCCCACCCGCGCGCCTCCCGTAAGCACCCCTCGAAGCATCGGTGCCGCGAATCTTTTCCTCGGTGGGGATTCGTAGGGGCGACGGTGCTTCCTTCGAACCGGCGGCAGGACCGGCGCCGCTTGCCGGGCTGCGATCGGACCGGGCGGGGATCGAGGCGAAGACGGGCGGGATGCGCATGGATCGGGAGGGACGCCGTCCGGAGTCTGGGACGCCGGTTTGCCCCGGCCGCCGGCGGCCACGGGTCCTGGCCGTCGCCGTCCAGAAGGGGGGCACCGGCAAGACCACGCTCGCGGCCTCGCTGGCCGTCGCCGCGGCCGAGGCGGGCGAGCGCGTCATTGCGCTCGACCTCGATCCTCAGGGCTCGCTCGCGTGCTGGGGTGCCATGCGCACCCGGCCTTCGGTGACGGTCGACCGGCTCCACCCCTGGGAGATCGGCCAGCTTCCCGATCTTCTCGCTGAGTACGGCGAGGGCGGCACGACGCTCGCCGTCATCGATACGGCGGGCGCGACCACGGGGATGACGGCCTCGCTCCGGAGCGCCGACCTCGTGCTCATGCCGGTGCGTCCGTCGCGCCTCGATCTGGTCGCGTCGCGGCCCACGCTTCAAGCTCTGGTCGACCTGGGGATGCGGGAGAAGCTGGCCTTCGTCCTCAACCAGTGTCCCCCGCCGCCGTCTCCGCGGACGGAGGCCTACGCCCTGCAGATGCGCACGCTCGGCGTGCTCGCCGAGCCCGGCATCGTCCAGCGCGTCGACCACCAGGACGCCCTCGCCATGGGCCTCGGTGTCACCGAGCGCGCTCCGGACGGCCTAGCCGCCCAGGAGATTCGCGCGCTCTGGACCTGGGTCGACGCGCGGATCGGACAACCGGTGACGACGGGCTGAGACTCCCGCTTTCGTCGGGCAGGGGTCAGCGTCGTCCGAGCGCCGACAGGATCCGCGCCCAGGAGCGCGTGCCCTTGTGGAAGCTCCTGAGATCGTACTTCTCGTTCGGCGAGTGGATGCGGTCGTCGTCGAGGCCGAAGCCGATCAGCAGGGTGTTGCGGTCGAGGATGCGCTTGAAGTCGCCGACGATCGGGATCGAGCCGCCGGCCCCCACGGTCACGGCGGGCACGCCCCACTCGTCGGCCAGCGCGGCGCGGGCGATTTCCAGCTCCGGCATGTCGAAGGGCAGGCTGATCGCGCGCGAGCCCTTGTAGCAGATCACCTTCACCGAGCAGTCGGACGGGATCCGTTCGCGCACGAAGGCCTCGAACGTCTCGGCGAGTTTTTGCGGGTCCTGGTCGTCCACGAGGCGGAACGAGACCTTCGCGCTGGCCTTCCCCGCGATCACCGTCTTGGTGCCTTCGCCGGTATAGCCGCCGATGATGCCGTTGACGTCGCAGGCCGGCCGGGACTGCACCAGCTCGATCAGAAGTCGCCCGCGCTCGCCGGCCGGTTCCGACAGGCCGATCGGCCCGAGGAAGCCCTCGGGGGTGAAGTCGAGGCCGCGCCACTGCTCCAGCACCTCGGGCGGCCGTTCGCGCACCCCGTCGTAGAAGCCCGGCAGCGTGACCTTGCCGTCCGCATCGTGCAGGTCGGCGAGGATGCGCGACAGCACGTGGATCGGGTTGCGCGCCGCGCCCCCGAAGAAGCCGGAATGCAGGTCGCGGTCGGCGCAGGTGACCTCGACCTCGAAATAGGCCAGCCCGCGCAAGGACGAGGTGATCGCCGGCGTCGTCGGGTTCCACATGCTGGTGTCGCACACGAGCACGACGTCGGCGGCCAGCCGGTCCTTGTTCCGGGCGACCCATTCGGGCAGCCCCTGCGAGCCGTTCTCCTCGGCGCCCTCGATCAGGATCGTGACCGCGCAAGGCAGCTCGGCGTTCATCGCGAGATGCGCCCGGCAGGCCTCGACGAAGGTCATCACCTGGCCCTTGTCGTCCGACGCGCCGCGGGCGACGATCTTCCTCTCGCCCTTCGCGTCGGTGGCGATCCGCGGCTCGAACGGCGGCGTGTCCCACAGGTCCAGCGGATCAACCGGCTGCACGTCGTAGTGGCCGTAGAACAGGACGTGCGGCGCCCCCGGCTTCGGCTTGTGCGCCAGAACCACCGGATGCAGCGAGGTCTCCTCCACCGAGGTCTCGAACCCGAGCGCGGTCAGGTCCTCGGCGAGCCAGGCCGCCGCCTCGCGGCAATGGCCGGCATAGGCCGGATCGGTGGAGATGGAGGGGATCCTCAGGAAGGCGAACAGGCGCTCCAGAGCGTTGTCGAGATCCTTGTCGATGTCGTTGAGGACGGAATCGAGGGCGGCCATCGGGGCTCCTGGGACGGTTCGGCTTCCGGCCCAGGGTTAGCCGAGGCGTGCGCAAACGGAAACCGTTTCGCCCGAGGCGTGACGCTCCGCCGGGGAACAGCTGCAGTTTGGAACCGTTATCGGGAAGAAAAGCGGGTTTACGCCCTTCGGCGCCGGCCCGCTGCCCAGCGGCCCGACGCGATGCGCGTGGGCCGCCCCTTCTCTTCGTCGTCCTCCCCTCGCGTTTGGCACGGGAGGCAACCTATCTTGGAACGCTCCATGCTCATCGAAAGCGGTTCGCCGGTCGCGGCGGACACCCGGGTCGGCATCAGCCTGACGATCAACGGGCAGC
>CAZZZJ010000269.1:0-1295 GCA_964658355.1 Beijerinckiaceae bacterium | reverse complement strand
TCCCGCGACGAGATCCGCGAGGCGATGAGCGGCAACATCTGCCGCTGCGGCGCCTACACCAACATCGTCGACGCGATCGAAGACGTCATGAACCAGGATGCCGCACGATGAACCGCTTCGAATACGTCCGCGCCGGCACCGTGGCGGAGGCCGTGCAGGCCTTCGCCGGCGTTCCCGACGCGCAGTTCATCGCTGGCGGCACCAACCTCGTCGACCTGATGAAGTACGACGTGACGCGCCCCGGCCGCCTCGTCGACATCACGCGCTTGCCGCTTGCCGAGATCACGGAGCATGACGGCGGCCTGCGCATCGGCGCCCTCGTGACCAACACGAACCTGGCGTACGACGACCGGGTCAGGAGCCGATACCTGCTGCTGTCCAACGCGATCCTGGCCGGGGCCTCCGGCCAGCTGCGCAACGCCGCGACCACCGGCGGCAATCTCAACCAGCGCACCCGTTGCTACTACTTCTATGATACGGCGACGCCCTGCAACAAGCGCGAGCCGGGTACCGGCTGCGCGGCGATCGGCGGCGTGAACCGGATTCACGCGATCTTCGGCGCGAGCGAATCCTGCATCGCCACGCACCCGTCCGACATGTGCGTGGCGCTCGCGGCGCTGGACGCGGTGGTGCAGGTGTCGGGGCCGGAAGGCGACCGCAGCATTGCGTTCTCCGACTTTCATCGCCTGCCGGGCGACGACCCGTCCAGGGACAACACGCTGAAGTCCGGCGAGATCGTGGTCTCGGTCGATCTCCCCCCGGCGGATTTCGGGCAGCATTTCACCTACCTCAAACTGCGCGACCGGCTCTCCTACGCCTTCGCCCTGGTCTCGGTGGCCGCGGCCCTCGAACTCGACGGCGAGACGATCAAGACCGCCCGCTTCGCGCTCGGCGGCGTGGCGCACAAGCCCTGGCGCAACGCGCAAGCCGAGGCGGCACTCGTCGGCAAGCCGGCGACCCGCGAGAGCTTCCAGGCCGCCGCCGACCTGATCGTCGCGGAGGCGAAACCCCAATCCGAGAACGCGTTCAAGGTCGAGCTTGCGCGGCGTGCCATCGTGCGAGGCCTGTCCCAGGCCGCCGCCGGCACGCCGCAGTCGCTCACCGACAAGCGCATCCAGTAAAGGCCGCTCGATGACACAGACCTTCAGCTCCACCGGCCACGACACCTTCGTCGGGACGCCCCGCAGCCGCGTCGACGGTCCGGCCAAGGTGACCGGCCTCGCGAAATACGCTGGCGAGTTCTCCGCTCCCGACCTCGCCCACGGCTACGTGGTGTCGAGCGCCATCGCGCGCGG
>CAZZZJ010000268.1:0-5244 GCA_964658355.1 Beijerinckiaceae bacterium | reverse complement strand
CCCGAATGGGAGCTGATCGCCCGCGACGTGCTCACCTGCGAATGGATCGACGGCACCCGCCTCCACAGCGCCGCCGCGCTGGAGGCCGCCGGCCACGACCCGCACGCGGTCGGCCGCACCGTGATCCAGAGTTTCCTGCGCCATGCGATCCGCGACGGGTTCTTCCACGCCGACATGCACCAGGGAAACCTGTTCGTGGACGCCGCGGGCAAGCTCGTGGCGGTGGATTTCGGCATCATGGGCCGCCTCGGGCGCAGGGAGCGGCGTTTTCTCGCCGAGATCCTGCTCGGCTTCATCATGCGCGATTACCGCCGCGTGGCGCAGGTGCATTTCGAGGCGGGCTACGTGCCGGCCCACCATTCGGTCGACGACTTCGCCCAGGCGATCCGCGCCATCGGCGAGCCGATCCACCAGCGCCGCGCCGACGAGATCTCGATGGCGAAGGTGCTGACGCTGCTGTTCGACGTCACCGCGCTGTTCGACATGAGCACGCGGACCGAGCTGGTGATGCTGCAGAAGACCATGGTGGTGGTCGAGGGCGTCGCCCGCAGCCTCGATCCCAAGCTGGACATGTGGACCTCCGCCGAACCGGTGGTGCGCGCCTGGATGACCCGCAACCTCGGCCCCGTCGGGCGCCTCGAAGGAGCGGCGGACGCCGCGCGCACCGTCACCGACATCCTCGCCGACGTTCCCGACCTCGCGCTGCGACTCCGGCGCCTGCTCGTCCGCGTCGACGAGGCGGGCACGGGCGATGCCCGCCGGCTGGACCGTTTCGCCCGCACCGAGCGCCGCAAGGCGGTGTGGCAGACGCTAGCCCTGTGGGCGATCGCGGCCGGCGTGCTGGTGGCGGCGCTGCGCTAGCGCGTTTTCCGCCGAAGCGGCGGCCGGTTCGGCGCGAGACAATGCGACCCCACAAAGAGAGAGAGCTTGTTCTGTGATCCGATGATCATGGACAATGCTCTCTCACGGCCCGCTGCGGCGCGGCCCCTTGGCGGGAGACGCCAGCGACGGCGGTCCGTCAGGCTGCCGCGCGGCGGTCCCGTGCGGCCGGGTCCTCGACCGGCGCCGCGTCCGGGCCGGCGCCGGCGGCGATCCGTCCCAGGGGGGCCGGACGGCCGAACAGGTAGCCCTGGACCTCGGCGCAGCCGGCCGTGGTCAGGAAGCCGAGCTCCGCGACGGTCTCGACCCCCTCGGCGACAACCGGCAGGCCGAGGCCTAGGCCGAGCCCGAGGACGGCGCGCACGATCGCCGCCGTCTGCGCGTTCGTGTCGACGTCGCGCACGAACGACCGGTCGATCTTGATCCGATCGAACGGGAAGGCCCTGAGGTTGGCCAGCGACGAGTATCCCGTCCCGAAATCGTCCATCGCGATGCCGACGCCGAGCGTCTTCAGCTGTCGCAGCGTCGCGATCGCGCGATCGAAGTTGCGGATGAGCGCGGTCTCCGTGATTTCGAGCTCCAGGCGCGGGGCCGGCAGCCCGGTGTCGAACAGCACCGCGTGCACCTGCGCCGCGAAGGTCGGATCGTGGACCTGGACCGCGGAGACGTTCACCGCCACGCGCAGGGGCGCCGACCAGCTCGCCGCCTCGCGACAGGCCGTGCGAAGCACCCACATCCCGATCGCCGAGATCGTCCCGCGCTCCTCGGCGATCGGGATGAAGACGTCGGGGGAGACGAGCCCGCGCTCCGGATGGTTCCAGCGCAGCAGGGCCTCGAAGCCGAGCAGGGCGCCGCTCTCGACCGCGATCTGCTTCTGGTAGACGAGGTGGAACTCCCCGCGCGCCAGCGCGCATTCGAGGTCGCGTTCGACGCTGCGGCGCTCGCGAACGGCGATGCCCATCTCCGATTCGAAGATGCGGTAGGTGCCGCGGCCCTCGGCCTTGGCGCGGTGGAGCGCGGTGTCGGCATGGCTCATCAGGCCTTGCCGGTCCACGGCGTCCCGCGGGCAGAGGGCGATGCCGATGCTGACCCCGACGATGGCGTCCGCGGACCCGTCGGCGGTCTGCGACGCGAGGGCCGCGAGGATGGCCCTGGCCAGCGCCTCGGCCGCGACCGGACCGGTCCGGCCGGCCATGAGGATCGCGAACTCGTCGCCGCCCAGGCGCGCCATCGACTGGTCGGGGCCGATCAGGCCGGAGACGCAGCGGGCGACTCGGTCGAGCATCGCGTCGCCGGCCGCATGGCCGAACAGGTCGTTGATGTCCTTGAACCGGTCCAGGTCGAGGCAGAGGACCGCGATGGAATCACCGGTCTCGACGGCCGCGGCGACGGCCCGATCGAGCAGGGCGTTGAAGGCGGTGCGGTTCAGCAGGCCCGTCAGCGCATCGTGGTGGGCGAGGTACTGGATGTGGCGCTCGGCATGCTTGCGCTCCCGGATGTCGCGCACCGCCAGGGCATGATGGGGCTTTCCGGCGAAATCGATGCGCTGCAGGATCGCCTCGATCGCGATCGCCGCGCTCGCCCCGTCGCGCAGGCTCGTTTCGACCGGCTGTCCCATCGCCGAGGCGAGACGCTTCCAGGCGCCCGGCTCGGCGAGGAACGTCTCGACCGGCATGCCCGTGAGGGTCTCGACCGGGACGCCGGCGAGGCGACAGAAGCTGATGTTGGCCGTGACGATCCGCTGGTCGTCCACGACGACGAGGCCCTCGACGGCCGCGTTGGCAAGACCGCGCATGCGCATCACCTCGCCGAGCGCCCGATGCTGTTCGCGAAGACTCAGCGCGTAGGCCGTCGCGGTCATGACGAACACCGTGAGGCTCGCGACGGCGACGGCGCCTGCCAGCCATCCCGACGGCATCGCGTCCGGCGACAGGGGCGTGAGCGGGTTCGCCGTGATCGTCACGGCGGCCATGCCCATGAAGTGATGCGCGCAGATGGCGAGCGTGAGGATGCCCGCGCTGCAAAGATGGGAGGCGATCGACCGGAACCGGATGGCGACCGCAAGGGCGAGCGCGGAGAACACGCCGCCGCCGACGACCGACGCCAGGACGATCGCGGGATTCCAACGCAGGTGCCCCGTGACCTCGAAGGCCGCCATGCCGGTGTAGTGCATCGCGGCGATGCCCAGGCCGACCGTGGCGCCACCGAGCCACGGCGCTCGCCGCCCCTCGGCCAGGGCGACCCGGAGGCCCAGGCCGGTGAGGCCGATCGCGAAGGCCAGCGAGAGCACGGTCAGGCCGACGTCGTAGGCGCTCGGGATGTTCGGCGCGAAGGCCAGCATCGCGATGAAATGCGTGGCGAAGATGCCCGACCCGCTGGAGATCGCCGCGACGACGAGCCAGGTCAGCCGCGCCCGTCCGGTGACGGTCCCGGCATGGCGGATCAGCCTGATCGCGGTCAGGGCCGCGATCGCGCAGATGACAGCTGCTAGGGCGACCAACCGGAGGTCGTGCTGTCCTGCAAAGCAACCGATGACCGTCAGCATGCTCGCGGCCCGGACTGACTGTGGCGGCCCTCCGGGGCACAACAAAACGTCTCGATCGTTTCCTGGAAGGGCGCGAGGGGCAAGGAACGAAGTCTTTCGCGATGCAACCGTAAGGTATATTCAGCACTAATTTGGGCAAAAAGCATTAAGCATCAGTTTATTCCTAACTATAGTGCGACAAATTTGTGCGAATGGAGTAACAACTCCCGGTTGCCGCGCGGGGTTTGACGTTCGCGGATCTATCCCTCGCGACGCATGACGGGCCGGCCCTGCAGCGCGGTTACCGATCGTGCGTCGCGCGACGAGGCTCTACAGGGCCACGGTCCGAAAGCCGGCGTAGATGTCGCGGCGCTCCGGTCCGAAGAAGTTGCGGTAGGCGTTGTCGACCATCCGGCCGCGGGTGATCCAGGCGCCGCCGCGCAGCACCTTCCGCGTGCCGAAGGCCGGCTCGGAATACTCCCTGTAGGCGTCGGGCGAGAAACCCGGATAGGGCAGGAAATCGCTCGCGGTCCATTCCCAGACGTTGCCGAGCATCTGTCGGCAACCCCAGGCGCTGTCGCCCGGGGCGTGGGCCGCGACGTCGACGCAGCCGAGGCGGCCGCCGTCGAGATTGGCGCGGGTCGCGTCCGGCGCGGCCGCGCCCCACGGGTAGCGGGTCTTTGCATCGCCCATCGCGCCGTCCGGCGTCGGCGCGGTCGAGGCCGCGGCCTCCCATTCGGCCTCCGTCGGCAGGCGCCGCCCGGCGAAGGCGCAATAGGCCCTGGCCTCGTACCAGCCGACATGGACCACAGGCTGGTGCGGGGCGAGATCCACGAATCCATCGAACCGGCGGACGCGCCAGCCCGCGCCGGCCGCCTGCCAGTGACCGGGATGCTCCGCCCCGGTCCGGCAGCGCCAGCGCCATCCGTCCGCGTCCCACAACGACGGCTCGCGATAGCCGCCGGCCGCGACGAAGGCGGCGAACTCGGCGTTGGTCACCGGCGCCCGCGCGATGCGGAACGGCGCGAGATCCACGGGATGCGCCCATTTCTCGTTGTCGAACACGAACGGCCCGTCCGGGTCGGAGCCGAGCCGGAACCGCCCGCCGGGCACCGCCGCGTCGCCGGGCCACGGCCCTTCGGCCTCCGGGGCGAGCCTGGCCGAGGCCGCGAAGGACGGTGCCGGATAGCCGAGCGTCTGGCGCGAATAGGTGAAGGCCTCGCCGTGCATGTCCTCGTGGTAGGTGGTCAGCCGGTAGCGGTAGGCTTCCTCGGCCGTCGGCGCGCGGTCGAGGCGGCGGACCAGCGCGTCGTGGACGCGGCCCATGTAGCCGAGCGTGACGTCGAGCGGCGGCAGCGCGCGGACCCAGCGGTCGTCGTGGGCCAGAACGGCGGAATTGTAGATCGCGTCGGCATCGGCGATCGCGGGCTCCGCACCGTCGAGGGCGCGCAGGATGAAGTGCTCGTGGAACCACGCGAGATGGCCGATCTCCCAGAGCAGCGGATTGACGATGTCGAGCCGCGGTCCGATCAGCTGTCCGGGGTCGAGCCCGGCCACCAGTTCGAGGGTGCGCGCGCGGCTGTCCTGCAGCATCGCGATGAGTTGTGTGGCGTCGGTCATGGCCGGAACCCGATAAGCGATCGACCCATGAACATCATCCTGATCACGCCGGCGCCCCGGCACTCGCGGGCGGGCAACCGCACGACGGCCCTGCGATGGGCCGGCATCCTCCGCC
Source organism: Beijerinckiaceae bacterium (assembly GCA_964658355.1). GTDB lineage: Bacteria > Pseudomonadota > Alphaproteobacteria > Rhizobiales > Beijerinckiaceae > Methylobacterium. The sequence continues at coordinate 106 of CAZZZJ010000268.1, read as the reverse complement.
GCCTCGGCCATCGGGTCGTCGTCGCGACCGCTTACGCCGACGAGCCCTGCGACCTGCTGATCGCGCTGCACGCCTGGAAGAGCGCCCCGGCGATCGCGCGGTTCCG
>CAZZZJ010000267.1:0-5273 GCA_964658355.1 Beijerinckiaceae bacterium | reverse complement strand
GCCTGTCGTAGGTAGGCACCGCATTGCACCAAACGTAGAGGCCACGATGTCGCCGCAGCCCGAGACCGCCACCCGCACGGAATCCGACACCTTCGGGCCGATCGAGGTCCCGGCGCACCGGTATTGGGGCGCGCAGACCCAGCGCTCGATCCAGAACTTCAAGATCGGCACCGAGCACATGCCGGCGCCGCTCGTCCACGCGCTCGGACTCGTCAAGCAGTCGGCCGCTCTGGTGAACCAGGTTCTCGGCGGCCTCGATCCGAAAGTGGCCGAGGCGATCGCCGCGTCGGCGGCCGAGGTGGTGGACGGCCGCCACGACGACGAGTTCCCGCTCGTCGTCTGGCAGACCGGCTCAGGCACCCAGTCGAACATGAACGCCAACGAAGTGATCGCCAGCCTTGCCAACGAACGGCTCGGGGGCAAGCGCGGCGGCAAGTCGCCGGTGCATCCGAACGACCATTGCAACCGCGGCCAGTCCTCGAACGACGTCTTTCCCACCGCGATGCACATCGCGGTCTCGCGCGAGATCTACGAGCGGCTGATGCCGGCGCTGACGCACCTGCATACGGCGCTCGACGCCAAGGCGAAGGACTTCGAAGCGATCGTCAAGATCGGTCGCACCCACCTGCAGGACGCGACCCCGGTCTCGCTGGGTCAGGAGTTCTCGGGATACGCCGCTCAGGTGGCGCTCGGCGGCTCGCGCATCGCGGCGACGCTGCCGGGCGTGCTGGCGCTGGCGCAGGGCGGCACGGCCGTCGGCACCGGGCTGAACGCGCATCCGGAGTTTGCTGAGCGCTTCGCCGCCAAGGTCGCCGAGCTGACCGGGCTGCCCTTCACCTCGGCCGCCAACAAATTCGAGGCGCTGGCGACCCACGACGCGCTGGTCTTCACGCAAGGGGCGCTCTCGGCGCTCGCGGCCGGCCTGTTCAAGATCGCACAGGACATCCGGCTCCTCGCTTCCGGCCCGCGCTCGGGCCTCGGCGAGCTGTCGCTGCCGGAGAACGAGCCGGGCTCCTCGATCATGCCGGGCAAGGTCAACCCGACCCAATGCGAGGCGCTGACGATGGTCTGCGCCCAAGTGATCGGCAACGGCACCACGGTGAGCTTCGCCGGCAGCCAGGGCAACTTCGAGCTCAACGTCTTCAAGCCGGTGATCGCCAACGCGGTGCTGCAGTCGATCCGGCTTCTGGCCGACGCGGCGGTGAGCTTCACCGACAATTGCGTCGTCGGGATCAGGGCCAACGAGGACCGGATCGCGGACCTGATGAGCCGCTCGCTGATGCTGGTGACCGCGCTCGCCCCATCGATCGGCTACGACAAGGCCGCCGAGATCGCCAAGACCGCCCACAAGCGCGGCACCACCCTGAAGGAGGAGGCGCTGCGCCTCGGCTACGTCACGGAGGCCGAGTTCGAGCGGGTGGTGCGGCCCGAGACCATGCTGGCGCCGAGCGCCGAATAGTCCTCGGCGGTCAATGCCGAGATCCGGGAGACCGAGCGATGGCCGAGATCATCAACCTGCGCCAGGCCCGCAAGGCGCGCCTGCGCGTCGAGAAGGACGAGAAGGCGGCCGACAACCGCATCGCCTTCGGCCGCCCGAAGAAGGCCAAGACCTTGCAGGAGCGCAAGAAGGCTATCGAGGTCGCGCGCCACGAGGGCCACAAGCTGGTCGGCCCCGATTCGGAGACGTGAGGCCGCCTCTTGCCTTCCCAGGTGCCGCGGGAAGGTTTCGCTCTCGGGTCTCGAACGGCGCCGAACCCGGCACGGGTCCCCTCTCCCGTCCGGGAGAGGGACAGGGTGAGGGGTGCGACCGACCCGGAGACACCTGGGTCCCTCACCCCAACCCTCTCCCGAACGGGAGAGGGGGCCGCGCCGGGCTTCGAACGATCCATCCGGCGCAGTCCCGGAGGATGCGTGCGTCTCGCCGCGCAGGGGGCGGAGGGACGCACGCCCCATGACGATCACCAAGCGCTCGGTGATGATCGCCGGCCATCGCACCAGCGTGTCCCTGGAGGATCCGTTCTGGGCCGCGCTCGGCGAGATCGCCGCGGCGCGGAGGCAGTCCGTGCAGGCCGTGATCGGAGCGATCGACGCCGAGCGGGACGGACAGAACCTCTCCTCGGCGATCCGGGTCTACGTTCTGGCCGCCGTTCGTGCGCCGGCGCCGCGTCATGATGGGCCGTAGGCGGCTATTCCGCAGCCGCGAGCACCGGCCGATTCGCCACGTTGTCGAGCGCCACCGGCCTTGGGCCGCCCGTCGCCCAATCGAGCAATTCCACCGTGTGGACGATCGGGATCGCGGTTCCTTTTCCGATCTGCGTGGCGCAACCGATGTTGCCGGTGGCGATCACGTCAGGCCGCATGCGCTCGATATTGGCGACCTTGCGCGCCCGCAGCTTGCCCGCCAGCTCCGGCTGCAGAATGTTGTAGGTACCGGCCGAGCCGCAGCAGATGTGGCCCTCGGGCACGTCCTTCACCGCAAAGCCAGCCTGCTTCAGCAACGCCTTCGGCTCGGTGCGGATGCCCTGACCGTGCTGCATCGAGCAGGCCGAATGATAGGCGACGACGAGGTCGCTCTCGATCACCGGCGTGATCCCGAGGGTCGCGACGAACTCGGTGACGTCCTTCGCGAGGCCGGAGACCCAAGCCGCCTTCTCGGCGTAGGCCGGGTCGTCGCGGAACATGAAGCCGTAATCCTTGATCGTCGTGCCGCAGCCCGAAGCGGTGACGAGGATGGCGTCGAGACCGGCGCCGTCGGCTTCCGCGATCCAGGCGTCGATGGTGCGTCGGGCCTGCGCATGCGAGTCGTCGGTCTTGCCCATGTGGTGGGTGAGCGCGCCGCAGCAGCCCTCCCCTTCCGCGTGCACCACCTCGACACCGTGCCGGGTCAGCAGCCGGATCGCGGCCGTATTGAAATCGGGCCGCAGCACGCTCTGGGCGCAGCCGCGCAGCAGCGCGACGCGCTTCTTCGCAGCCCGATGTCCGACGGCCGGGAACGTCGCCGACCGGTTGGTGGCTTCCCGTCCCGGAAGGGCGGCCGGGGCGAGGTCGAGCATCGCGGCCAGGCGGTTGCCGACCCTCGGCAGCCGCGCGACCAGGGGCTTGAACGGAGCGCCGAGCCTGGCCGCCCACAGAGCCAGCCGGAATCGGTTGGGATAGGGCAGCACGAAGGCGAGGATCGCGCGGAGAACGCGGTCGTCGAGGCGACGCGAGAAGGTCTCCTCGATGTGGCTGCGGGCGTGGTCGACGAGGTGCATGTAATGCACGCCCGAGGGGCAGGTCGTCATGCAGGACAGGCAGGAAAGGCAGCGGTCCACGTGCTTGACCACTTCGGCGCTCGCCGCCTTGCCCCCCTCCAGCATGTCCTTGATCAGGTAGATCCGTCCGCGTGGCGAATCGAGCTCGTCCCCGAGCAGCAGGTAGGTCGGGCAGGTCGCCGTGCAGAACCCGCAATGCACGCAGGTGCGCAGGATCTTTTCGGAGGTCGCCATCGCCGGGTCGGCGAGCTGGGCCAGGGAGAAGTTGGTTTGCATGGCGCGGTCTGGTTGCGTCCCGTCTCTGGCCGATGGCGTCGGCCGCGTTGTTCGATCGTCTCTGCCACCGTTTCGCGCCGGGCACGATGCGGCGGACGGACCGCTTTCACAAATCGTTCCCGCGCAGCGCCTTACGTTCCGACGTACATCCGGCCCGGATTGAACACCCCAGAGGGATCGTGCGCCGCCTTGATCCCCAGGGTCACCCGCATCAGCGGCTCGGAAAGCGGCTGGAACACCGGCACGGCGGCGCGCACGGCATCGGGCGCGCGGATCAGCGTCGCGTGCCCGCCCTGCTCACCGAGCGCGCTGCGGATCGTCGCGGCCCCGGCGTCGCCCTCGGACGAGACGGCGAGCCAGATCAGGCCGCCGCCCCAATCGTAGTACCACCGCGCCGGCATCGCCCGGGCGATCGCGGCGGCGAGCGCCGGACCGCGGGTCGGGCGGGTGGAGAGCCGCCAGACGGCCTCGGTCGATCCGGCGAAGGGCGTCGCGTCGCGGATCGTCTCCCAGAGCGCGGCGCTCGGCTCGCCGTCCACGATTTCGGCGGTACCGAAGCGCTTCAGGAGTTTTCGCAATTCGCCAATGCGATAATCGAGCGACTCCGAGAACCCTTCGAGCCGCATCAGCGTGCGCGCCACGTCGCCGTCGATCCCGGCGGGCAGGTGCGCCGCGCCGGTGAGCTCGAACGGCGAGCCGAGGGCGGCCGACAGCGCCGCGACGGCGCGGGCGTCGTCGAGCCCCGAGAAGACCAGCGTGGTCACGCGCTCCTGCACCGGCAAAACCTTGAAGGTGACTTCGGTGAGCAGGCCGAGGGTGCCCCAGGAGCCGGCCATCAACTTCACGAGGTCGAGGCCGGTGACGTTTTTCATCACCCGCCCGCCGGACTTGATCGGCTGGCCGCGCCCGTTGACGAAGCGCACGCCGATCAGGCTGTCGCGGGCGGCGCCCGCATTGATGCGGCGCGGGCCGGAATTGTTGGCCGCGGCCACCGCGCCGAAGGTCGGTTCGCCCGTGCTGCCCATCAGCGCGCGCAAGTCCGCAGGCTCGAAGGGCAGCATCTGACCGCGTGCGGCCAGCAGCGCCTGAACCTCGGAGAGCGGCGTGCCGGCGCGCGCCGCGATCACCATCTCGGCCGGCTCGTACAGGGTGACGCCGGAAAGTGCGCGCGCCGACAGCGTCGCCTCGTCCTGGGGCGGCCTGCCGATCCCGGCCATGGTGTCACCGCCGACGAGGCGCAGGCGCTCGGAGCGGCCGGCGGCCGCGCCGACGATCTCGGCCGCCTCGCCCTCATCGCGGGGCTCGTAGAGTGGCATCGTTTCCTGCCCGGTCGCGTGTCTTCGACGGATGCCTTTCCGCGGCATCCTTATGGGCGCGATCATGCGGGATCGCGGCCGCCTTGCAAAGTGGAACCGCTCTATTCTGCGGCGACGGGGTGACCGGGGCGGAAGCGCCCCTCCAGCTGGCTGCGCAGGCCGGCGATGTCGAAGAGCCAGACCAGGACGGCATAGAGGCCGGCGCCGAGCGGCACGCAGAGGCCGAGCGCGACGGGCGGATCGAGGTGGCGCAGCGGTACGAGCGCCACAGCCATGGCGGCGCAGGCGCCGCTCGCCGCGAAGATCTCGCTCCAGGGTAGCGCCAGGCGGTCGCGGCCGGTCAGGGCGCGTACGGCCAGCCATGCGAAGGCGGCGCCCAGCGCGAGGCTCTGCGCGAGGGCGACGCCCGCGCCGCCGAGCAGCGGCG
>CAZZZJ010000266.1:3621-5279 GCA_964658355.1 Beijerinckiaceae bacterium | reverse complement strand
CCTTCGCCCGCACGGATCGATCCGCTCTATGCTGAAAACCGCCTTCGTTGCCGCGCGCGACCGTCAGCGGCTGTCGGAGATCGCCTCGATCCTGATCGGCTTCGGCGTCAACAAGGTCGTGGACCGGCTCGGGCTGCGCTACATCCCGATCCTTCCCCGTCGCAAGCCGAAGATCGACGTGACGCGCCTGTCGGAGCCCGAGCGGCTGCGCCGGGCGATCGAGGCCCTGGGGCCGACCTTCATCAAATTCGGGCAGGTGCTCGCGAGCCGCCCCGACCTGCTCTCGCCGATGTGGACCGAGGAGCTGGCCAAGCTCCATAGCCAGGTCTCGCCCGTGTCCTGGGAGACGATCCGCCCGCAGTTGGAGGCCGACCTCGGCGCGCCGCCACAGGAGATCTTCGCCGAGTTCGACACGAACGCGATCGCCTCGGCCTCGATCGCCCAGGTCTACCGCGCCAAGCTGCATTCGGGCGAGGACGTCATCGTCAAGGTGCTGCGGCCGGGCCTGCGCAAGATCATCGACGCGGATCTGCGCCTGATGGCGCACGGCGCCCGCATCGTCGAGACCGAATGGCCGGACATGGCGCGCTACCAGCCGCGCGAGCAGATGCGCCACCTCGCCGCCGGCCTGAACGGCGAGCTCGACCTGATGAACGAGGCGCGCAACTGCGAGTTGCTGGCCTCGCTGTTCGAGGACCGGGCGGACATCGTCTTCCCGAAGATCCACTGGGAATGGTGCTCCGAGCGGGTGCTGGTGCAGGAGTTCATCCACGGCATCCCACCGAACGACGAGGCCCGCCTGGAGGCCGCCGGGGTCGACAAGAAGCTGCTCGCCCAGAAGGGCACCGACGCCTTCCTCAAGATGGCGCTGATCGAGGGCGTGTTCCACGCCGACCCCCACCCGGGGAACATGCTGGCGATGACGGGCAACCGCATCGGCTTCATCGATTTCGGCATCATCGGCCGGCTGTCGCAGAAGCGGCGCAACCAGCTCCTCGTGCTGATCGGCGCGATGCTCAAGCAGGATGCCGACGGGCTGATGGCGGTGCTGCTCGACTGGACCGGCACCAGCAACCCCGACCTGACCCGCCTCGAAGGCTCGGCGCAGGCCTTCGTCGAGAGCCATTCCTCGATTCCACTCAACCTCGGGTTGGTGCTCACCGACTTCATGACCATGGCGCGCGAGAACGACCTCGCGATGCCGACCGACCTCGCGATCCTGTTCAAGGGCCTCGTTACGGCCGACGGCGTGATGCGCCACCTCGATCCGAACTTCGACCTGTTCGCCGCCGCCGGCCCGACGGTGCGGGCGAGCATGCAGACGCAGTTCTCGCTCACCGGTCTGAAGTCCAAGGCCGAGGCCCTCGGCGTCGGCCTCTACGGCGCGGCCTCCGAGCTGCCGACGCTGATCCACCTGATGCTCGTGCGGCTTAAGCAGGGGCGGGTCACCGTCGAGATCGAGGTGAAGGGCCTCGACAAGGTCACCCGCGGCATCGAGCGGGCGGCCGCGCGCGTCGCGGTCGCCCTGGTGGTCGCCGCCTTCGCCACCCAGCTCGCCCCGCGCCTGATCGACCTCGGGACGCCCGTCTTCGTCACCATCGGCCTGATCGTGTTCACCCTCGGCGTCGGCTGGCTGGTTCTGCTCGGACGGAAGAAGT
>CAZZZJ010000266.1:0-3521 GCA_964658355.1 Beijerinckiaceae bacterium | reverse complement strand
CTGATCGTGTTCACCCTCGGCGTCGGCTGGCTGGTTCTGCTCGGACGGAAGAAGTAACGGCTCGCGGCATTCGGCTTTAGTCCCGATTCCTTCGTATCTAGCCGGCTCGACTACAATCGTGGCTTGCAGAGACAATGCGGTGTGTTAGCTTCGTGCTGCCCACCGATTCGCGAGCATGAGGGTGGGGCGAGGTGAGAAGCGGATCCATCCGCCTGCCGCGCTCCACGTCTCGACACCGCGTCGCCATGTCTTGCGGTCCGCGGGCCGTTACGCCGTCGTACGCCTCAGCGGAAGTGGCCGCCGGCGCCGCGCGACGGGCGTCGGAGGGGGAGCTTGTGCGATGGACACGGGCGCGGGCTACGATGGTTCCGCTTTCCAGGCGACGGTCGCCGATCGCCGCTTCTCTGCGCTCGAAGCGGAAAACCGCCATCTCCGCAAGCTCCTGAGCGAGGCGGCCAAGCAGGCCGACGCCGAGTCCGCGCGCAATGCGCGCCTCGGACGGATCTTCGTCTCGGAGCAGAGCGCCAGCCGCCTGGAGGCGCGGCGGATCGTCGCCGAGGCGGCGCGACTGCAGGCCGAGGCCGAGACCACCGTGGAGCATTGCCGGCGCGACCTGGCGCGCGGCGCGGCCCGTCTCGCGAGCGCCGAGGAGTTGAATGCGCAGCTCCGCGCCAGCGAGGAGTTCAACCGGCGCATCCTCTGGACCACCACCGACTTCGTGAAGGTCCTCGACCTCGACGGCCGACTGATCACCGTGAGCGAGAACGGACCTGCGGTCTTCCGCACGGACTCGTCGGCCGGCCTCGTCGGTCGTGCCTGGATCGACTTCTGGTCCTGTCCCGACAGCCGCGCCGGCATCCTCCACGCCCTCGACGCGGCGCGTTCCGGCCGGGCGTGTCGGTTCCAGGCGGTGCTGGACGAGGCGGGCGAGCCGACCTGGTGGGACATCGCGGTGACGCCGATCGACGGCGCCGACGGCCGACCCGAACGCATCCTCGCGGTGTCGCGCGACATCACCGACCTCAAGCGGAACGAGGCGCGCCAGACCCTGCTCATGCAGGAACTTGCGCACCGGGTGAAGAACACCCTCGCCCTGGTCCAGGCGGTGGCGGTGCAGACATTGCGGAACGCCGCCTCCCTGGACGAGGCCGGTCGGGCGCTGGATGCCCGCCTCCTGGCGCTGGCCCAGGCCCACGACGTTCTGGTGCAGGGCGCGTGGTCGAGCGCCTCGCTGTCTTGCCTCGTCGCCGGCGCGGTGGCCCTGCACGGCGACGGGGCGCCCGGCCGCTTCACGGTGAGCGGTCCGGACGTGACGCTCGGCGCCGGCCATGGCCTGACTCTGGCGCTGATGCTGCACGAGCTCGGGACCAACGCCGCCAAGTACGGCGCGCTCTCGACCGGGACCGGCCGGGTGGCGATCTCGTGGGAGGTCGCCGGATCCGAGCCGGAGGCCCGCCTGCGCTTCCGCTGGGAGGAGTTGGGAGGGCCGACGGTCGCGCCGCCGACGCGGACCGGGTTCGGCACGCGCCTGATCGCCCGGAGCCTGGGCCACAGCTTCGGCGGCGCGGTCGCACTCGGCTTTCCGCCGACGGGCGCGGTGCTGACTCTGGACGCGCCGCTCGCCGCCGTCGTCGCGGGTTGATCCCGGTCCGATCGCGGCAAGCGGGCCTGGACCGTCGACGGCAAGCCGGGACGGCCGGCGCAAGCCGCTCGCCCCGGACGGAAGGCCGGCCTCTCTTGGCGATCGCCGACGGGCGTGAGAGGGGACGTGGGTGTCGACGCTCCTCCTCTACGTCGCGGCCGGGCTCTGCGAGATCGCCGGCTGCTTTGCCGTCTGGGCCTGGCTCAGGCTCGGGCGCTCGCCGCTCTGGCTGATTCCCGGCGCCCTCGCGCTCGGTCTGTTCGCGCTGCTGCTCGCGCGGGTCGAGGCGGAGGCCGCGGGCCGCGCCTACGCCGCCTATGGCGGCATCTACATCGCGCTCTCGCTCGCCTGGCTCTGGCTCGTGGAGGGGCGGAGCCCCGACCGCTGGGACATGTCCGGCGCCGTGATCTGCCTCGCCGGTGCGGCGCTCATCCTGTGGGGGCCGCGGGCCTCGTGAGGACGCGCCTTGACGGGGCGGACACCGGGGAATAGGCCCCGGTGCTGGTGTTCAAACACAGTGTCCGCAGGCCTGATGACCGACAGCCCGACAGATCAACCCGTCGTTCTCCTGGTCGAAGACGATGGCCTTCTTCTGATGGAAGCCGCCGACACCCTGGCCGATGCGGGTTTCACGGTGCTCGAAGCGAGCCACGCGGACAAGGCCCTGAAGGTCCTGGAGAATCGGGACGACGTTCAGGTGCTGATGACCGACGTCGACATGCCGCAGGGCTCGATGGACGGCTTCGCGCTCGCCCGCCTGGTGGCCGACCGCTGGCCGACCATCCCCGTCCTCGTCGTGTCCGGCATGGGGACGCCCGGACCCTACGACATGCCCGACGGCGCCCGCTTCATTCCGAAGCCCTACGAGCCCAACACCCTGGTCCGGACGCTGCGCTCCTTCATCCACCGCGCGGCCTGACGTTATCCACCGCGCGGCCTGCAGTCCCGCAGCGCCGCGACCCGAGGCGGCCATGGGTGCCCTCCCCCCGGTTCGCCGCGACGGGGCGAACGCCCAAGGGGGCCGAGCCCGATGCCAGACACGCCGAAGCCGCACCGATTCGCCACGCGGGCGATCCATGCCGGTGCCAGCGCCGATCCGGCCACCGGCGCGCGGGCGCAGCCGATCTATGTCACCGACGGCTTTGTGTTCGACGCCACCGAGTAGGCCGCCGACATCTTCAACATGCGCCGCGCCGGGTTCTCCTGGTCGCGCGGCTCGAACAACCGGATCACCGGCGAATGGCCCGATCACGACGGTCGCGTCATCGCCGAACGCGTCCCGGGCAATCCCTTCGCCATGGCCTGCCGCCTGTTCGGCCTGCGCGACCTCGGGTCTGGTCGCGCCGGCGCTGGCCGGCCTCTGGCTCCGGGCACCGGCCGCGGTCCGGAAGAGCCGGGCCCAACTGGCCGCCATCCTCGCCACGACGCTCGGCTGGTCCGCGACGATCGTCGCGCTCGGGCTGCACCAGCGGACGATGCGGGCGGTCGGCCACGGCATCCCGCTGGTCTCGGTCGACTATTTCGGGTTCGTCGCCAAGGACTTCCACGTCCTGTGGACGATCTGGATCGCAACCACATTCGGGCTGCTCGCGCTGATCGTCGTCCTGGCTGACGTTGTTCACGCCGTGGTTCGCCAGTGCCTGGATCGGCGCCCTCACCCTCCGTCTCGTCGAGGTCTCGTCGAGCACCCTGCCGCCGCGACAGCGCGGGCCGGGCGTGACGATCGCGGCGGTCGGGGCCGGTGATCGCCGGATCCGGCCGCCGTCGTCCGTCTGCGCGCGGCCGCAGCGAATGCGGCGCCGCCGGCCTCAGACCATGCCGAGCGCCTGCATGTAGAGCTCGAGGATCGCCTCCTCCTCCTGGCGCTCGCTGTGGTCCT
>CAZZZJ010000265.1:0-5282 GCA_964658355.1 Beijerinckiaceae bacterium | reverse complement strand
GTTCGCCCTGCTCGTCAGCCGCCCGAGCATGCGCTTCTTCCTGCAGAAGACCTTCGGCTCGAAGCGGATCGACGAGGGCCTGTTCGCCTACGACTACCTTTCGGCCCACCAGCCCGGCGCGCGGCACGCACCCTACTGCTTCGTGTCCGGCCACCTGTTCCCGACCGACTCCACCACGCTCTACGAGGCGCTGACGCTCCCGGTTCTGATGCTGCACGGCAGCCGCGGCGACTTCGTCGACTTCCGCGACGCGCCGCGCTTCGCCAGCCGGCCGAACTGGACGATCCGCGCGCTGCCGACCGGCGCCTTCCCGCATTTCGAGGCGGCGGCGACGGTTGCCGAAAGCTGCGACGGCTTCTTCGCCGGCCTCGCGTAGCGCCTCACACGGCGGCGATGCGGTAGCGCAGCCAGACCACGCCGCCGGACAGCGTCTCGCAGGATTGCAGGTCGAGGCGGCGGCGGGCGCCGAGAGAGTCGGTCTCCGCGCCGTCGATGTCGAACACGGCCGGCGTACCGCGGAGGCCGTCGACCGCCGGTGCGAGCAGCAGGCTCAGCTCGTCGACCACGCCGGCCCGCAGCATCGCGCCGTTGATGGCGCCGCCGCCCTCCACCAGAAGCCGGGCGATCCCGAACAGCCGGCCGAGCTTCTCGACGGCGAGGACGAAGTCGACCGTCTCGGCGCCGGCGAACAGGTAGGACTGGCCGCCGGCCCGCAGGCGGCGCAGATGCGCGTCGGGGACGGAGTCCGTCAGGACCACCACCACGTGATCGCCGGTGATGTCGTTGCGCGCGCCCCAATCGAGCCGCCCCTTCGCATCGAGCGCCACCGCGTAGCCGGAGGCGTCGCGGCGCGCGACATGGTCCTCGCGCGGCACCGGGCCGTCATTTGCAGGCGGTGATCCGAGCGGCGCCGCGCTGTCGGCGTAGCCCTGCATGGTGATGCGCCCGCACATCCACGCATCGCCGTCGAGGCGCGCGTGCACCGTCTCGTAATGGTCGTCGGCGTCGATCGCCCAACGACGGGTCTTGATCCGCCCGTCGACGGAACTCGTCATGTGGCAGATCACGTGGGGTCGTTGCGTCTCGGCCATGCGGGCGCTTCCTGCTGGAGGGGCGCCGCCGGAACTAGCCCGCGATTGCCCTCCGCACAGGGGGGCGCCTCAATTGACTCGCCAGCGGGATTCGAGGCCGGCCAGGCGTGCCAGTCCGAGGGCGACGGTCTCCGCGCCTTCGGCCGGGATGCGGCGCCATGCGGGCGGCCTGCGGAAATCGAACTGCCGCATCGTCTCGCGCATCAGCAGCCCGATCTGCGCCTCGGTCTCCGACGGAATCGGCCGGCCGGCCCACTCGTTCGGCGCCCGTGCCGGTGCGGCCGCGACGACGCGATCCCACGGCAGGCCCCAGGCGAGCTCGGCGAAGCGCGCGCAGGTGGCGGCGAAGCGGTCCGCGATCTCCTCGGCCAGATCCGGCGCGTCCCCGCGGAACGGTTCCGGATCGAGCCCGCGCGACCACGCCGCCTGATCGAGGACGTGGCCGATCCGGCGTGGATGACCGTCCACCTGCCGGTGGACCCGCAGGCGCCGCAACCGGCGCGAGGCTTCCACGGCGAGCGGCCCGGAACTGCGGTTGGTCGCGGTGCACAGGACCTCGGCGTCCATCATCGGCCGCAAGCGCTCGGTCAGGCCGAGTTCGGCGACGAACCGCTCCACCAGCGTCGCATCGGAGCGCGCGTCGCGAAGCGGCACGGCCGTGACGGCGCCATCGGTCGCCCGCGCCCAGGGGGCGATGAGCGCGCGATAGTCGAGCCGCCCGGAGCGGCGGTTCGCGACCGCGTATTCGCGGAAGGTGCGCGGCTCCTTCACGAGCTGCGCGCGATGGGCGTAGGCGGAGTTCAGGAACTCGAACGGCGGCTTGACCGCCATCACGACCTCCATCGCGAAGCCGCGGCGGGTGAACAGCTCGGACAAGGTCCGGGGCACGCCGAAACCCGGCCGCTGCACCGAGAAGTCCTCGTAGGAGAGGATCACCGTGTCGGCGTCCGTGTCGGCCAGGGCTCGATCGAGGCGTTCGAGCATCACACGGCGCTCGGAGCGCGGCCGTCGCCCGTCGAGCGCCTCGCCCAACCGCTGGTGGTTGACGTCGGCCACCTGCTGCGCACCGTAGGGCGCAAGATCCGGGTAGAGCAGACCGACGGCGGCCATCTGCGAGCGCAGCGTGGTCAGCACCTGCTGCAGCGATGTGGACCCCGTCCGGGGCATTCCGATATGGATGATCGCGCGACGCACCGTCGATCGCCTCCTTGTCCTGATCCCTGGCCGTCGCGGATCGTCCGCCCGGCCGTCCGTCCCCCAAATCCCCCTCGGTTCCGATGATCGACCTGACGCTCGAGGCCGCCCGCACCATCGTCGCGACCGCCCTGGAAACGGCGCGTGCGCGCGGCCTGAAGCCGCTCGCTGTGGTTGTGTATGACGGCCGAGGTTCTCTAAAATGTGTCCAGGTGGAGGACGGCGCGTCGCTCCGCCGCCCCGAGATCGCGCTGGGCAAGGCCAACGGCGCGCTGGCGCTCGGCCTCGGTTCGCGGGCGATCCATGCCCGCGCCGAGGCGCAGCCCTATTTCGTCGCGGCGGTGAGCCACGTGGTCGGGCCGGCGGCCCTCGTGCCGGTGCCGGGCGGCGTCCTGATCCGCGCCGCCGACGGCCGCCTGCTCGGCGCCGTCGGCATCTCGGGCGACACCTCGGACAACGACGAGATCTGTGCGGTCGCCGGCATCGAGGCGGCCGGCCTCACGCCCGAGACCGGCGCCTGAGCCGATGCGCCTGCCGCGCCGTTCCTGGCTGGCCGGCGCGGGTACCCTTCTGCTCGCCGGCCGGACCGGCGCTCGGGCGGCGGCGGCGGGCACGTATCGCCGCGGCAACGACGCCGACCCGGAGACCCTCGATCCGCATCGCTCCTCGACGGTGGCCGAGGCGCACATCCTGCGCGACCTCTACGACGGGCTCCTGACCTACGACAATCGCGGCGCCATGATCCCCGGGGCCGCGGAATCCTGGCGTGTCTCGGACGACGCGCTGACCTACACCTTCACCCTCCGCGACGGCGGGCGCTGGTCGAACGGCGAGCCCGTCGAGGCCGACGCCTTCGTCTATTCCCTGCGCCGCATCCTCGCGCCGGAAACCGCCGCGAAATACGCCGAGGTGCTGTTCCCGATCCGCAACGCGGCAGCGGTCAATCGCGGGGCGATGCCGGCTTCGGCGCTCGGCGTCGCGGCGCCCGACCCCCGCACGGTGACGATCACCCTCGAGGCCCCGACCCCCTACATCCTCGAGCTCCTCACGCACCAGACCGCGCTGCCGGTGCACCGCCCCTCGATCGAGCGCTTCGGCGACGGTTTCACCCGGCCCGGCAACCTCGTCTCGAACGGCCCCTACGCGCTGGCGGACTCGGTGCCGAACGACCGCATCGTGCTGGCGCGCAACCCGTATTTCCACGCGGCGGCCGAGGTGGCGATCCCCAGGGTCGCCTTCGTGCCGACGCCGGACCTGTCGAGCGCGGTGCGCCGCTACGATGCGGGCGAGCTCGATTCCCTGGCCGATCTGCCCGGCGACCAGATGGCCTCCCTGCGGCGCCGCTTCGGCGATCAGGTGGTGCTGGGCCCCTCGCTCGGCCTCTACGCGCTGGCCGTGAACACGCGCAAGCCGCCCTTCGACGACGTCCGCGTGCGGCGCGCCCTCTCGCTGGCGCTCGACCGCGAATACCTGGCCGAGGCGCTGTGGGGCGGCACAATGAGCCCGGCCTACGCGCTCTGCCCGCCCGGGCTCGACAACTACCGGACGCCGCCGGAGACGGCCGGGCGCACGGCGCTGCCGATCGACAACGAGGAGACGGCCCGGCGCCTGCTCGCCGAGGCCGGCTATGGGCCGGACCGTCCGCTGCGCGTCGAGTACCGCTTCAACACCAGCGACAACAACCGCAACACCGCCGTCGCCGTGGCCGAGATGTGGCGCGGCCTCGGGATCGAGACCCGCTTCGTCTACACAGACGCCAAGACCCACTTCGCGTATCTGCGCGACGGCGGCGACTTCGACGTCGCGCGCATGTCCTGGATCGCCGACTATTCCGACCCGCAGAACTTCCTGTTCCTGCTCGCCACCGGAAACGACGGGATGAACCCGGGGCATTGGTCGAACGCCGAATACGACGGGCTGCTGGCCCGCGCCGCCGCGGAGCGCGACCTCGCCGCCCGCGCCGACCTGCTCTATCGCGCCGAGTCCATCGTGGTGCGCGACCTGCCCTGGATCCCGGTGATGCATACGCGATCGAAGGCCCTGATCTCCCCCCGGCTGCACGGCTACGTGCCGAACCTGCGCAACGCCGCGCCGACGCGGTTCCTGCGGTTGGTGGGGTGAGCCTGTGCCTCCGGTGCTTGTCCCGCCGCAGTGCGGGACCGATACAGGTCGGCACGACCAGCAGCGGGGCCATTCCATGGACGATTTCGGTGCGCCGGCCTTGCTCGCAACGGGCATCCGGGGCGGGTCTCGCGAAACCCGGCCGGCGTGATCGCTCCGTTCAGTCCCCATCGCCGTCTGGCTTCTGGCAGCGGAAGCCGCAGCGCCGTCCCTCTCCCCTCTGCGGAGGAGGGCGGGCCTTGCGTCGGCGAGGGTCGGGAGAGGGAAGCGACCTCTCCCGATACGGCGCTCCCCGCTCCCGCCCCGCTTCGCGGGCCACACTCCCCCGCAGAGGGGCGAGCGAAACGCGCATGGTTCGGATGCGCCGAGGCACGGGTGCCATGACCGGCTACGTCCTGCGCCGGCTGCTCCAGGCGATCCCGACGCTGTTCGTGGTGATCGCCGCGAGCTTCTTCCTGATGCGGCTGGCGCCCGGCGGCCCGTTCGACCTGGAGCGGCCGCTGGCGCCCGCCGCCATGGACAACCTGCGCCGCGTCTACGGGCTGGACCGGCCGCTGGCGGTGCAGTTCGGGCGCTACCTCGCGGCCCTGGCACGGGGCGACCTCGGACCGTCCTTCTCCTTCCGCGACCTCACCGTCGCCGACCTGTTCGCGCGCGGCCTGCCGGTGTCGATGATCCTGGGCGGCCTGGCGCTCGCCGTCTCCCTGACCCTCGGCGTCGGCCTCGGCGCGCTGGCGGCGTACCGCCACGGCGGCTGGATCGACCGGCTCGTCGGGTTCACCGCCTCGCTCGGCCTGTCGGTCCCGAGCTTCGTGGTCGCGCCGCTGCTGCAGATCGCCTTCGGCCTGTCGTTGCGCTGGCTGCCGGTCAGCGGCT
>CAZZZJ010000264.1:3220-5293 GCA_964658355.1 Beijerinckiaceae bacterium | reverse complement strand
GCCACCGACATGTTCGCCGCGCCGATGAACCGGATCCCCAAGGCCGTCTTCTCGCGGCAGGGACCGGCGATCCTGAAGACCGTGAAGACGCCACGGGACGACTCCGGTGCGGGCACCGGACGGCCTGCCGAGCCGCAGCCCGATGCGGGAAGCTGGGCCGAGGCCACCGTCGCGAGCGGCGACCTGGCGAGCGAGGTCGCGGCGTTGAAGGCGCAGGGCGGCAAGCCGATCGTCGCCCATGGCGGCGTGCGCTTCGCGCGAAGCCTCGTCGCCCTCGGCCTGGTCGACCAGTTCGTCCTGCTGGTCTGTCCCGTGGCCCTGGGCGGAGGCTTGTCGGTGTTCTCCGAGCTCGTTGCACCGAAGCCGCTGATTCTGGTCTCCTCGCGGTCCTTCCTGGGTGGTGCGGTGGCGCAGACATACCGGGCGGCCTGACCTCGCCGCCGGAAGCCCGGCGGCCGACGTGGCCACGGGCGGCGGCCGGCCGCTCCGAACGTTGCGCCGTCTGCCCGAATCCCGTACCCGCGGGCCGATCGAAGTCGAGAGCCCGTCGAAAGCCCACGCGATGTCCCAGACGCCCCCCGACCGCCTCGCGGTGAACCCGAACAGCCCGTTCTACGACGAGACCGTCCTGGAGCGCGGCATCGGCATCCGCTTCAAGGGCGTCGAGAAGACCAACGTCGAGGAATATTGCGTGAGCGAGGGCTGGGTCCGTCTCAGCGCCGGCAAGACGCTCGACCGTGCGGGCAACCCGATGACGGTGAAGCTGAAGGGTACGGTCGAGCCCTATTTCCGCGACGCAGCGCCCGAGGCCTGAGCCTCGCGTCGATCGCGCGCGAGGTCGAAGTCGCGCACCGTGCCGGCCACCAGGGCCGCGACCTGCTCGGGGCTGCGGGCGTCGCGGACCACAAGGCTCGCGAGCACGTCGGTGCGGCGCTGCCGCTGTTTGGCCGTCCGGGCATGGTTCGACAGCCGGAGGGCGAAGGCGCATCCGATGCGCTGCAGGTACAGACTGTCGCCACGCTCGTTGCGCGCGACAACGCTGAACCCGTGTTCGGCGAGGAGCTTTGCGGCGTGGTCGAGCGCCGCGAGCGGTGCAAGGTGGCGCGGGGCCGGCCCGGTCACGGGCCCGCCGGCTCGATCGTGCCGAGGGTGCGCCGTCCCAGAGTCCGCGCCTTCAAGCGCAGCGCCGGGCGCTCGATGCCGTACCACGAGGCCGCCGCCACAAGGATCGTGATCAGAAGCGCCGGCAGGAGCAGCAGCGACGCGGAGGCACCGGGCCAGAGCGCGTGCAGGCTCTGCTGCACCGGCCAGCCGTAGAGATAGATCCCGTAGGACAGATCGGCCGCCGGGTCGAAGGCCTTGCGGGCGAGCCAGGGCGACAGGCCGAGCCAGACCGCTCCGTAGCCCTCGGCGACGAACAGCAGCGTGCGGTAGGCGGGCGTATGCCGCGTCAGCACGCAGGCGAGCGCGAGGATCGCGAGCGGGACCGCAGACAGCCGCACGATGTCCCGGCCGGTGTAGAGCGCCGCGCCGATGGCGAAGATCAACGGCAGGCGGAGCGCCGTCTCGAGACCCTTCGGCAGGTCGGGGCGGGCCGCGTCGGCGATCAGAAGCGCGAGCGCGAAACCTGCCGCGACCGACGGCGCGCTCCAGCGCGTGCGCAGCGCCCCGAGCAGGCCGGCGGCGACGGTTCCGAGGTAGCACAGGACCTCGTATTTCAGGGTCCAGACCGTGCCGAGCGGGCTGCGATACGGGTTGTCCGGGAAGACGCCCGGCAACGCGGCGTTGCTCTTGAAGGTCGTCAGCGTCCCGCGCACGAAGCGCCAGACGCCACCGTCGCGCAGATACTCGCCCACCGGCAGCGTGCTCATGGCCGCGCCGAGGACGAGGGCGACCACGAGCGTCGCCGCGACGAGCCCGGGCAGAATGCGCAGGGTCCGCGCGATCAGGTAGTCGACGAGCCCGCGCCGATCGAAGCTCATCGCCACGAGGAAGCCCGACACCGCGAAGAAGCCGTTCACGGCATGCTCGCCGAGCGTGAAGCCGGTCGCCCGCGCCAGCGGCTCGTCGAGG
>CAZZZJ010000264.1:0-3120 GCA_964658355.1 Beijerinckiaceae bacterium | reverse complement strand
GCCCCGTGGACGTGGACGAGCGCCCGCCCGGAATCGGCGATGCGGCGGCAGAGGTCGTCGTCCTCGTAGAACAGGAAGATCCGTTCGTCGAAGCCGCCGAGGGACAGGAACAGGTCGCGCTGGATCATCAGGCAGGCGCCGGACAGGAAAGGCGCGCAGGCATCGCCCGAGGGCGGGTCGCGGCGCCCGCGCGGATTGGTGAGGTAGGGCGCGAGCAGCGAGCGCGGCTGGTAGAAGAACCGGCCGTCCGGCTCGACGATCCGCGGGGCGAAGAGCCCCGCCTCCGGCCAGCGCTCGGCGGCGGCGAGGAGGGCGTCGGCCGCACCCGGCCGCAGCGTCACGTCGGGGTTGAGGATCAGGACATGGCCGGCCTTCGCAGCGGCGCGCACGCCGATGGTGTTGGCGCGGCCGTAGCCCTCGTTGCGGGGATTGCGGATCACCGCGGCGCCCGCGGCCTCGGCGATCCCGGCCGAGCGGTCGCGGCTGGCGTTGTCGACGACGATCGCCGGGACGTGCTCGGCGGCCAGGGCCGCGAGGCAGGCCGGCAGGGCCTCGGCGCTGTCATGCGCGACGACGACCGCGACGAGGCTCGCCACCTAGCGGGCTCCATGCAGAACGCGCGATTCCCTCCCCCCTCTGCGGGGGAGAGGGGAGGGAAGAGCGCGTCGCGTCACGCCTTCTTCTCGGGCAGGTTCAGGCGGATGTGCAGTTCGCGGAGCTGCTTCGGGGTCGCCTCGGAGGGCGCGCCCATCATCAGGTCCTCGGCGCGCTGGTTCATCGGGAACAGCACGACCTCGCGGATGTTCGGCTCCTCGCAGAGCAGCATCACGATGCGGTCGACACCGGGCGCGATGCCGCCGTGCGGCGGGGCGCCGAGGCGCAGCGCATTCAGCATGCCGCCGAACTTGGCCTCCAAT
Organism: Beijerinckiaceae bacterium; assembly: GCA_964658355.1. Classification (GTDB taxonomy): domain Bacteria; phylum Pseudomonadota; class Alphaproteobacteria; order Rhizobiales; family Beijerinckiaceae; genus Methylobacterium. The sequence continues at coordinate 2,203 of CAZZZJ010000264.1, read as the reverse complement.
ACGTCGCGCCCGTAGCCCGCGATCGCGAACGCCTTCTCCATGATCTCGGGCTTGTGGTTCCGGATCGCGCCCGAGGACAGTTCGATGCCGTTGCAGACGATGTCGTACTGGAACGCCTTGATGTCGAGGATCTTGGCGTCGTCGCCCTCGCCGAGGCCGAGGAAGGCATCGTGGTCGAAGTTCGGCATCGAGAACGGGTTGTGCGAGAAGTCGATGTGCTTCTCGTCCTCGTTCCACTCGAACATCGGGAAGTCGGTAATCCAGCAGAAGGCGAACTGGTCCTTGTCGGCGAGGCCGAGGTCGTCGCCGATGCGGATGCGCGCCTTGCCGGCCAGAGCCGCGGCCTTCGCCTCGGTGCCGGCGGAGAAGAACACCGCGTCGCCGGCCTTCGTCCCGGTCTTCTCGGCGATCCGCGCCAGGACCGGACCGGGAATGAACTTGGCGATCGGGCCCTTGCCGGCAAGCTGCCCGTCGACCTCCTCGAACACGACGTAGCCCAGGCCCGGCGCACCTTCGGAGCGGGCGAAGTCGTTGAGCTTGTCGAAGAACGAGCGCGGCTGCGTCGCCGCCCCCGTGGCCGGGATCGCACGGACCACGCCGCCGGACTTGATCACGCCCTTGAACGCCTTGAACTCCACCGCGTCGTCGGCGAATTCGTCCGTCACGTCGGCGATGAGCAGGGGGTTGCGCAGGTCGGGCTTGTCGACGCCGTACTTCAGCATGGCATCGGCATAGGTGATGCGCGGAAAGACGTCGGTGACGCGCTTGTCGCCCGCGAATTCCTTGAACACCCCGTGCAGCACCGGCTCCACCGCCTGGAACACGTCTTCCTGGGTGACGAAGCTCATCTCGATGTCGAGCTGGTAGAATTCGCCCGGCGAGCGGTCGGCGCGGGCATCCTCGTCGCGAAAACACGGCGCGATCTGGAAGTAGCGGTCGAAGCCGGCGATCATCGTCAGCTGCTTGAACTGCTGCGGCGCCTGCGGCAGCGCGTAGAACTTGCCCGGGTGCACGCGGGACGGCACGAGGTAGTCGCGGGCGCCCTCCGGCGACGAGGCGGTGAGGATCGGCGTCTGGAACTCGAAGAACCCGCCCTCGCGCATGCGCCGGCGGAGCGAGTCGACGATCGCGCCGCGCTTCATGATGTTGGCGTGGAGCTTCTCGCGGCGCAGGTCGAGGAAGCGGTAGCGCAGCCGCGTCTCCTCCGGATACTCGAGGTCGCCGAACACCGGCAGCGGCAGCTCGGCGGCGGCGCCTAGAACCTCGAGTTCGTCGATATAGACCTCGACCGCGCCCGTCAGCAGGTCGGCGTTCTCGGTTCCGGCCGGCCTCGTGCGCACGCGACCGTCGAGGCGGACGACCCACTCGGAGCGCACGGTGTTCGCCGCCTTGAAAGCCGGCGAATCCGAATCCACCACGCACTGCGTCAGGCCGTAATGGTCGCGCAGGTCGATGAAGAGCACGCCGCCGTGGTCGCGGATGCGGTGGCACCAGCCGGACAGGCGGACGGACGCGCCGACATCGGATGGGCGGAGCGCCCCGCAGGTATGGGTCCGGTAACGATGCATCGTAAAACCTTGGGAATGAAGGGCGGCACCATTCACGCGAGGGGGGCGAAGTCAAGCACGCGGGCGCGACCGGACAGGCCGGTCGCGGGAACCCCGATGGCGGCTCTCGCGGCGCGACGCGTGCCCGCCGATCGAAGCCGCGGGGTCTCGGATCCGTGGGGATGCCGACGCATCCGGCTCCCCTTTCCAAAAAACCTCCGATATAGCCGGAGTATGGATCTGATCAGCACGACGCAGGCGCTGCGCGACGCCTGCGACCGCCTCGCCACGCAGAGCTTCGTCACCGTCGACACGGAGTTCATGCGCGAGACCACCTATTATCCCAAGCTTTGCCTGATCCAGATGGCGGCGCCGGACGGGACGGGCGTGCTGGTCGATCCCTTGGCCGACGGCATCGACCTGCAGCCCTTCGTCGACCTGATGGCGGACGAGGGCGTGGTGAAGGTGTTTCACTCCGCGAGGCAGGATCTCGAGATCATCTGGCTGATGGGCGGCCTGCTTCCGCAGCCGTTCTTCGACACCCAGGTCGCGGCGATGGTCTGCGGCTACGGCGACTCGGTGTCCTACGAGCAGCTGGTCAACGACGTGGCCAAGGCCAAGATCGACAAGTCCTCGCGCTTCACCGACTGGTCGCG
>CAZZZJ010000263.1:0-5303 GCA_964658355.1 Beijerinckiaceae bacterium | reverse complement strand
TGCCGTTGCCGAACTCGGCGGTGCCGACCGCGAGGTCGTAGATCGCAGCATCGGACGACGCGCGTTTCCCTCCCTCCCCTGCAGAGGGGGAAGGGAAAGGTTGGGCGTCGTGGCGCCCATCGTCCCCGCAGAGCCGGATGCGCACCTCCGAGAAATGCCCGCGCGGCGGAATCGTGTCGATCATCGCCATGGCCATGCCCTCGCCGACCCGCCAGCCCTCCGGGGCCGGATCGCCGCCGGGCTCCGCCATCGCCCGCTCGGCGAGGTCGAGGCACTGGTCGAGGCCGTAGCTGCCGTAGGCCACGTCGTGCGGTTCGAGGCTCGTCGAGACCATCGGGTCGCCGGGCCGCACCGCGTTGCGGCGGCGCATGGCGTAGGGGTCGAGGCCGAGATCGCGGGCCAGCTCGTCCATCGCCGATTCGACGGCGAAGATCGTCTGGCTGAGGCCGTAGCCGCGGAAGGCGCCGGCCGGCAGGGTGTTGGTGTAGACCGCGTAGCCGTCGACGCGCTTGTTCGGGCACCGATAGGCGCCGATCACCTCGTTGGTGCCGTGGTGGAGGACGCCGCCGGCATGGTTGCCGTAGGCGCCGGTGTTCGAGACGACGTCGAGCGCGATCGCGGTGAGCGTGCCGTCGGCCTTCGCACCGAGCTTCACCCGGACGCACATCGGGTGACGGGTGGTGCTGGCGGTGAACTGTTCCTGGCGGCTGAGCTCCCACTTCACCGGGCGTCCGGTGCGCAGGACGGCCAGCGCGACGAGGTCCTCGGTCAGCATCTCCTGCTTGCCGCCGAAGCCGCCGCCGACGCGGACCGCCACCACCCGCACCCGCGTCCGGTCGAGGCCGAACAGGGTACAGAGCGCATCGCGGGTGAGGAACGGCACCTGCGTCGAGGAGCGGATCATCAGCCGCCCGTCCTCCTCCAGCCAGCCGACAGCCCCGTGGGTCTCGAGATGGGCGTGCTGCACCCGCTGCGAGACGTAGGTGCCCTCGTGGATGCGGTCGGCCTCGGCGAAGCCCGCCTCGACGTCGCCGATCGCACCGTGCGCTTCGGCGGCGAGGTTCGGGCGGGACAGGTGCGGCGGGGCGTCGGCGCCCGGCTCGACCGAAGCGTGGATGCGGGGCGCATCGGGCCGCATCGCGGCCTCCGGATCGAACACCGCCGGCAGCGCGTCGTAGATGACCCTCAGGGCGCGCAGGCCGGCCTCGGCCGCGACCTCCGTCTCGGCGACCACCGCGGCGACGCGCTGGCCGACGAAGCGCACGATCTCGTCGAGCACGCGGGTATCGGGCGCATCGTCGGCCGGGTTCTCGTGGCGGCCGGTGGAGAAGCGCGCGTCCGGCACGTCAGCGTGGGTGAACACGGCGACGACGCCGGGCAGCGCCAGGGCGGCCGAGCGATCGATCGCCACGATCCGCGCGTGCGGATGCTCGGAGCGCAGCACCTTCATGTGCAGCAGGCCCGGTACTGCGAGGTCGAAGGTGTAGGCGGCCCGGCCCGAGACGACGGCCGCCGCGGCGGGTGCCGGCACGCTGCGCCCGATCGGGTCGCCCGCCCCCGCCGACTCCGCGGAGGCGATGCCGGCGATGGCGTCCCGGATGGCGCGGTAGCCGGTGCAGCGGCAGAGATTGCCCTTCAGCGCCGTGCCGAGGTCGCGTTTCTGGCCCTGATCGAGGGAAGCCGCCGTCATGATCATGCCCGGCGTGCAGAACCCGCACTGGAACCCCTGTGCCGCGAGGAACGCCGCCTGCATCGGGTGCACGGCGTCGGGGGCGCCCTGCCCCGGACGGCACGGGCCGGCCAACCCCTCGATGGTGGTGATGCTGCGCCCCTCCGCACGGAAGGCCGGGAGCAGGCAGCTATGGATCGGCTCTCCGTCGAGATGGACGGTGCAGGCGCCGCAATCGCCGGCATCGCAGCCCTTCTTGACGCCGAACCAGCCGCGCTCGCGCAACAGGGTGCGCAGGCACTGGCCGGGGCGCGGGTCCACGTCCTCCGCATGGCCGTTGACGGTGATCCTCATCCGGCCTCGCCGAGTTCGGCCCGGATCTCCTCGGCGAGAAGGCCGGTGACGTGGCGCCGCCAGTCCGGCGCGCCGTGCACGTCGTCGTACCAGAGCGCGTCGGCGATCCGCGTGGCGACGGCGTCGGCGAGTTCGCGGGCGCTCGGCGGCGTCCCAAAGACGAGGCGCACCGGGCGGCGCGTGGAGGCCGTGACGGTGACGACGAGCGTGCCGTCGCGATCCCGCGTCCCGATCAGCAGGGCGCCGGAGCGGCCATTCGGGCTGAGCGAGATCCGGCGGAAGGCCGCACGCCGCGCCAGGGCGGCGGCCGGCATGTCGACGCGCAGCAGGATCTCGTCCGGTGCCAGATCCGTCGCCTGAGGCCCGAGCACGAAGTCGGCGACCGCCATGCTGCGCTCGGCGCCCGTCCCGGTGCGGATGGTACAGACCCCATCGAGGGCCACGGACAGGGCGATCATCGGCCCGGCCGGCAGGGCGAGGCAGAGGTTGCCGCCGACCGTCGCCCGGTTCCAGATCTTGAACGAGCCGAGCAGCGCCCGGCAGCACTGCCCGATCAGCGGTGCCGCGATCCAGCCCGGCGGCAGGTCGATCCGGTCGAGCTCGGCGATCGTGCAGGTGGCCGACAGGCTCAGGCCCGCCTCCGTCGCCGCGCTCTTCGGGAGCTCCAGACCGGTGAGGTCGATCAGCCGGGCGAGGTGCGGCTGCGGCTCGGAGAACAGCCACGTGCCGCCGGCGAGCCAGGCATCGCCCGCGCGCCGGTCGGGCAGCGAAAAGATGTCTCGCGGCGTGAGAACCGCGCTGATCGTATCGAGATCCATGTCGACGCGCCCAAGCAAATCTCCGTCCAATCGCCGCCGCGATCACCCGCGCGCATCGACGACGCCGTCCACGAGATTGAGGCCGAGGAGAAGCTCGGACGGAAACGCGGTCCGGATCACCGGTTCGGTCCGGATGTCGGGGACGAGGCAGGCGGCCTCCGCCCGGCGGGCGGCGACGGCCTCGGCGACCGGGACGGCCGAGAAGCGCAGCCGCGTGCCGGCCTGCGCCTGTGCCAGCCGCCCGAGATCGGCGCCGATCACCGTCGCGATCTTCGGGTAGCCGCCGGTGGATTGCCGGTCGGCCATCAGCACGATCGGCAACCCCTCCCCGGGCACCTGGATCGCCCCCATCGCGATGCCGTCCGAGACGATGTCGTGGCCGCGCGCGTGGGTCAGGCGGGGGCCTTCGAGGAAGCAGGCCATGCGGTCACCGCGCCCGCCGATCGTCCAGGGTCCCTGGAGGAAGGCGTCGATCTGGTCCGCGTCGAAGGCGTCGTCCTGCGGTCCGAGCACGACGCGGATCACGTCCGCCGGCCGGTCGAGCCAGGGCGCGACCAGCGCCTGCGGGTTGCCGACGCCGACGCGTGCCTCGGCGATCGGCACCCTGTCGCCGGCCGCGAGCGCCCGGCCGTCCAGCCCGCCGAGGCCGGATCGGGTGTGGGTCGCCGTCGATCCGAGCATCGGCGCGACGGCGATGCGGCCGCAGACGGCGAGATAGCACCATGCGCCCGAGGCACCCGCCCGCACCGCGAGCGTCCGGCCGGGCTCCAGCGTCAGTGCGACGGCCGACGGCAGCGTCTGTCCGTCGAGCGCGATGCGGAAGCCCGTGCTCGCCAGGACGAGGCCGAGCGGGCCATCCTCCGCCATCACGGTGACGCCGCCCGCCGAGATCTCGACCGCCGTGGCGCCGGCCGGATTGCCCGCGGCGCGGTTGGCGGTCGCGAAGGCGAGCCCGTCCATCGGCCCGGCGGCGGTGATGCCGTAGCGCAGGTATCCGTGGCGGCCGGCATCCTGGAGCGTCACGCTCGGGCCTGCGGCGAGGATCGCGAGGCGCGGGCTCACGGAGCGGCCGCCTCGGTATAGGCCTCGCGCCGCGCCACGATCTCGCCCGCGGCGGCGCGCCGCTCCAGGGCGGCAAAGGTCTCTGCATCGACCGCTTCGAACCGGATGCGGTCGCCGGCGGCGACCGGGAAGGTCTCGTCGCGGTCGGGCGCATAGAGGCGGGCGGGGGTCCGCGCGATCACGTACCAGCCGGTCGGCATCGGGACGGTGCCGACGGCCGCCAGACCGCCGCCGACGAGCAGGGCGTTTGCGGGATGGGGCGGGCGGGGCCTCGCCCGACGCGGCACCGCCAGCGCGTTCGGCAGGCCGCCGAGATAGGCGAAGCCCGGCGCGAAGCCGTACATGAAGACCCGGTAGGTCGCCTCGGCATGCAGGCTCGCGATGCGTTCAGGCGAAAGGCCCGTCAGGTCCGCGACGGCGGCGATGTCCTCGCCGCAAGGTTCGCCGCCGGCGGTCACGGCGTAGCAGCATGGCAGCGTCCAGAGCGCGGGCGCGGCCCTGCGGGCGCCGACGCCGTCCGCCAGCGCGACCACCCGGTCGGCGAGCGCTTCCCGGCTCAGCACCAGCGGATCGTAGTGGATCATCAGCGAGCGGTAGGTCGGGACGGTCTCGCGCACGCCCTCGGGCGGGTCGGCGCGCAACGCGTCGTCCAGCGCGAGCACCCGGTCGTTGATCGCCGGATCGACCGTGCTTCCGAACTCGGCGACGAGGGCCGCCTCTCCGGCATCCAGAAGGCGAAGGGCCGGTGCGGCCGCCATCGCGGTCTCAGGTCCTGAACGGGGCGAGGCGGATGCCGGCGCCCTCGAGGCGGTCGCGCACGGCCCGGGCGGTGGCCACCGCGTGCGCGGAATCGCCGTGGACGCAGACCGAGCGGATCGGCGTCGGCAGCCGGGTGCCCTGCGCCGTGACGATGGCGCCCGATCGGACCATGGCGAGGACGCGGGCAGCGGCCTCGTCGGCGTCCGCGATCAGCGCGCCCGGTCGCCCGCGGGCGATCAGCTGCCCGTCCTCGGTGTAGCCGCGGTCGGCGAAGATCTCCTGGTGGACGTCGAGGCCCGCCGCCTCGCCGGCCGGCACCTGCGCCGTCAGCGCGATGGCGAGCAGCGCAAGGTCGCGATCGACGGCGCGTACGGCGCGGGCGATGGCGTCGGCGACCGCGCGCTCGGCGGCGGCGAGGTTGGCCAGCGCCCCATGCGCCTTCACGTAGGCGATGCGATGGCCGGCATACGCGGCGAGTGCCTGCGCCGCCCCCACCTGATAGGCGACGAGGCGCTCGATTTCGGGCGCCGTGAACGGCATCCGCCGCCGCCCGAAGCCCCAGAGGTCGGGAAAACCCGGATGGGCACCGACGGCGACGCCGTTCGCCTTCGCCCGCGCGAAGGTCTCGGCCATGATCTCCG
>CAZZZJ010000262.1:3258-5305 GCA_964658355.1 Beijerinckiaceae bacterium | reverse complement strand
AATCGAAAGTCCGAGGAGGGCGGCGAGGGCGGTGGCTGAGGTCTTCATGATGTGGCCTACCTGTGCAGTAACCTTTGCCATTACAAGCGTGAGCATAGGCAAGCGGTTCCACGGACCGGCGAAGATTTTGATTGACGCGGGAATACGTAGGGACCCGAAACGTTCGCGGATGTCGCGGACACTTATCGGGCAGCGATCGCGAGGGCCGCGATCAGGTCACCTCGTCCGTGTGCACGTCGAAACGGGCAAGGTGCAGGTAGCCGAAGTTGGTGGTGATCGCGACATCGGTGGCATCCCGCCCGCGCGCCATCACGATGCGGCCGATGCGCGGCGTGTTGTGGCGGGCGTCGAACGTGTACCAGCACCCGCCCTGCGGACCTTCGAGATAGACTTCGAACCAAGCGGAGAAGTCCATCGGGGCTGGGTCCTTCGGCACGCCGATATCGCCGAGATAGCCGGTGCAGTAGCGTGCCGGGATGTTCATGCAGCGGCACAGCGTAACGGCGAGGTGTGCGAAGTCGCGGCACACGCCCTCCCGCTGCATGAAGCCATCATGGGCACTGCGGGTGGCGTCGGCGCGCATGTAGTCGAAGCGGATGCGTTCGTGGGTGTAGTCGACGATAGCCTGGACGCGCGCCCAGCCCATCTGCGTATTACCGAACAGCGACCACGCAGTCTGCGAGAGTTTGTCGGTATCGCAGTAGCGCGAGCCGAGGAGATAGACGAGGACGTCGTCCGGCAGGTGCTGCACCGGGATCTGCCGCGCATCCGGCGCGACGTCGTCTGGCAGGCCGCTATCCCGCACCGTGAAGTCGGCCGAGATGGTCAGCAGGCCCGGTGGCGTGACGATGCGGTGGCATATGTTGCCGAAGCCGTCCTCGTACTGGTGGCAGGGGATCGGCGGATCGAACGCGATCGCCTGGGGCGTCAGCAGGTCCGGCAGCCGCGACGGGTGGACGCTGAGCATCAGGATCATCGGGGTCGGCTGGGCCGAATCGAAGGCGATATCGAAACCGGTCCTGATCTTCATCGCGCCACCTGCCAACCTTTCTCAACCAAGCTTGCGCCGACCGTTTCCGCGCCCTGATGCCTATTGTGCCGGGACGAGATCCGGCGACGATTGCTCGGTCACGGCGACGTCGACGCGCATGCCGAGGTCGTCGCTCGCCAGACCAAAATACGACCCGTGCAGAGGGACCGCCTGCCGCGGGTCACGGGCGATGGCGACGCGGATCAGGTCGCGATTGCCGACGATGCCGTTGGTCGGATCGAACTCGATCCATCCCGCCCCGGGAAGATAGACGCCGACCCAGGCATGGGTCGAGCCGCCGCCGACGTGGCGGTCGCGGTCGTTGCGCGGGTTGTAAAGGTAGCCGGACACGAAGCGGGCCGCCATGCCGAGGGAGCGGACGCCCTCCATCATCAGAACCGCGAAGTCGCGGCACGATCCGCGCTTCAGGCGCAGGGTCGTCACCGGATCCTGCACGCCCTTCTCGCTGCGGGCGAGGTAGGTGAAGTTGCGGCGGATGCCGCGCGTCATGTCGGCGAGCAGGTCCTGCGTGGGGATGCGGCCATCGGGCGGGACGAAGCTGCGCGCCCAGGCGTCGACCACGTGGTGTGTGTCGGGCCATTGCCGCTCGATCGAGCGCGACAGATCCGGCATGTCCTCGACGCCGTAGCCGAACGGGTAATGGGTCGCGTGCGGCGCCAGCGGGAAGACCGGGGCGTGTTCGGGGGTGTGGTCGAGAGTTATGCCGCAGGTGAAGCGGAGGGTGTCGCTGCGCGTGTCGAAGCTCGCGATCGCGACACAATTGCCGAACACATCGAACATCCAGCGCACGCTGGCCGGCAGCGGATCGATGTCCAGAGTCGCCTCGATCAGGCGCTGATCGTAGCTGTCCCGCGGGCGGAACATGATGCGATGCTCGCCGAAGGAGACCGGGCGGCGGTAGCGGTACACGGTGACGTGCCGGACGGACAGGATCGGCAAGGACGTTGGACTCCGCGGATGCGCCGGCGCGACGAACGCGGTGCAAATTCCACGCCC
>CAZZZJ010000262.1:0-3158 GCA_964658355.1 Beijerinckiaceae bacterium | reverse complement strand
AGCACGTCGAAGGCGCGCCACGGCTTCTGGATGAACACCGCCTCCGCGGGGATCTCGGGACGCCCGACGCAGTGCCCGGACGTGACGACCAGCCGCGCGCGCGGCCACAGCGTCGCGACGGCGTGCGCCAGTTGCAGGCCGTCCATCTCACCAGCAAGCCGCACATCGGCGAAAACGAGAGCGACGTCGCCCCCGCGTGCCTGCAACACCGCAAGCGCCGCCTCGGCGCTGTCGCAGCCGATGACCGCGAGTTCGGTCTCCTCCAGCAACGCCTCGGCGAGGCCGCGCACCTGAGGATTGTCCTCGACCACGAGGGCGATGCGCTCGGGTCGCGGGGCCGGTGCCGCAGCCGGCTGCCCGGTGCCGGCATCGGATTGCCGGACTTTGCGCACGAGCGCGGCCAAATGCTCCGGCACGCCCTCGGCGACGAGGCTGTCGTAGAACGACGCAAGGGTCTCGCCGATCCGGTCGAGGGGAATGTCGGGGCTCAAGGTATCGATGGGCCGGTGGCGGATCGGTTTGGTCAAGAACTTCCCCCGAAGTCTTCGCATAGCAGCCCGCGGGTGCGGAGGCGCCTGAAGAAAGAAGTCGGGAAAACGCAGTCAGTTGCGCCGGCTCTACGATTCAGCCGGCGCTTTGATCCGACGCGGGGTCGATCCAGGTAAGCGGCAGGGCCTAACGTGCGGCGGCATCCGCGTCGGCATAGGCCATCACGCCCGACACGGCGCGGACATCGCGGTAGCGTGCGCCGCGGGCGCTCATCATCGCCTCGAACTTCTCGTGGACCTGCGCGACCGACAGGCTTGCGGCCTTTCGCCGGCGGCTGCGCTCGGAGGCGAAGAAGATCGACCGGTTGGCCCGCGCCGGTCCCGGGAGCAGCTTGGCCGCGGCCGAGCCCGGCTTGTCGACCACCTTGGCGAGGAACGATTCGGCGTCGTCCGGCCCGAGGAAGTGCGCGAGGTAGACCTCGCCGAGCGACAAATCGCGCCCGATCCGCAGGGCGATCCGCGCGGCGTCGCGCTTCAGCATCTCGCCGGCCATCAGCGCGGAGAGGTAGGGGTCACGGCGCAGTTCCAGGATCCGGGTGCGCTCGGCGGCGTCGGCCACCGTCGGCCGGTCATTGGCGTCGGCGACGATCAGGGCCGCATCCTTCTCCATCCCGTACTTGGCGCCGAAGTCGCGCACGCAACCGAGCCAGGTCCGCTCGATGAACTGATACAGGCCGGTGGCCGAGGAGGTCTTGGCCTGCACGGCGGTGATGAAGCTCGACTCCTTGTCGGCCACGGCCATCAGCAGGACCGGATCGGTCTGGACGGCCTGGGCGGCGCGCACGATCGTCTGGACGATGTGGCGGCGAATCTTCATCGGCCCGAATTCGAGCACGTCGTTCGGGTCGCCGCCGGCGCTCTCCGAGAGCAGGAAGTCGTAGGAGACCCGGTCGACGGCGTTGGATCCGAGCTCGGTGTCGAGGTCATGGACTGCGGCGAAGGCCGAGGAGGCGCGCAGCACCGCCGGCGTCTCGACGACGGCCGGCTGCGTCAGTGCGCTCACCTGGATGCGCGGACGCGGCATCGGGATCTCAGTGGCAGCCTGCGCCGAGGACACGGCGTTCTCGAGGCCGATCTTGCCCAGTTCGACGCCCGATCCGATCAGCACTGCGCTGAGCGCGCCAGCGAACAGCGACATCGACAGAACGGAGCGGGCGAGCGCAGGGCGGCTGCCGTGGCCGCGGCCGACCGGGGCGGAGAGGGTGATGCAGTCGGAGGCGCCGGCACCGAAACGGCCCTTGGCAACGCCGTTGGTGCCGGACGAGGTGGCCTTGCGAGACGTTCCGACGGTGCGGCCCTGCATGTGCGACTCGAAATCCCGTTTTCGCGCCGACGACGGCGCCACGCCCTGATCTGGCTTGACAGATGTGGCGACAACACGGCCGAGGTTGGGGCAATCCGAGGACACCGCGCTTTCCATCGCGGGGCTGCCGCAAGGGCGTTCCCCAGAGGACTGGAACCCGGCCCCTCGAACCCGTGACGTGAACCCGTGACTTGCGCCGCGTCCGTCCTTATGAGGGCGCATCCGCGATGGACGGCCTTGGGAGGCCGTGCGTCGGCGCGGGAAAAAGCCCGGCCCAGCACAGAGTTATCCGATGAGCGGCGTCAACGAGATCCGGTCGGCCTTCCTCGACTACTTCGCGGCTGCGGGGCACACGATCGTGCCCTCGTCCTCGCTGGTGCCGAAGAACGACCCGACCCTGATGTTCACCAACGCCGGGATGGTGCAGTTCAAGAACGTCTTCACCGGCGTCGAGAAGCGGCCCTACCGACGCGCGACAACCGCGCAGAAATGCGTTCGGGCCGGCGGCAAGCACAACGACCTCGACAACGTCGGCTACACGGCGCGCCATCTGACGTTCTTCGAGATGCTCGGCAATTTCTCCTTCGGAGATTACTTCAAGGAGCAGGCGATCACGAACGCCTGGGGGCTGATCACGCGCGAATTCGGGCTGAAGCCCGACAATCTGCTGGTCACGGTCTACGCCGACGACGACGAGGCGGCCGGGCTCTGGCGGAAGATCGCCGGGTTCCCGGAGGAGCGGATCATCCGGATCGGGACCTCCGACAACTTCTGGCAGATGGGCGATACCGGCCCCTGCGGACCCTGCTCGGAGATCTTCATCGATCGCGGCGACGCGTTCGCGGGCGGGCCGCCCGGTTCGCCGGACGAGGACGGCGACCGGTTCCTGGAATTCTGGAACCTCGTCTTCATGCAATACGATCAGGTCGCGCCGGGCGACCGCCGCGCCCTGCCGCGGCCCTCGATCGACACCGGCATGGGCCTGGAGCGCATGGCCGCGATCCTTCAGGGCGTGCCGACCATCTACGAGACCGACCTGTTCCGTGCGCTGATCGACGCGACGGCACATGCGCTGTCCCGCGCCCCTGAGCCGGCGACGCTGAGCTCCTACAAGGTGGTGTCCGACCACCTGCGCTCGACGGCCTTCCTCATCGCCGACGGGGTGCTGCCGTCGAACGAGGGCCGCGGCTACGTGCTGCGCCGAATCATGCGCCGGGCCATGCGCCACCTCGAACTGCTCGGCGCCCGCGAGCCGGTGATGTTCAAGCTCGCTCCGACGCTGGTGCGCGAGATGGGCCAGGCCTATC
>CAZZZJ010000261.1:0-5306 GCA_964658355.1 Beijerinckiaceae bacterium | reverse complement strand
CCGGCACCGCCCCGGGCAACAAGCCCGGCGTCGCGGCCGGGCCGATGCGCCAGACGATCGACGAGTCGCTCTCCAAGATGACGGATGCGGACCTGAAGGCGATGGTCGCATACCTTCGAACCTACCAAGCCAAGCAGACGTACAAGTCCAAGGACTTGCAGTCCTACAACACCACCGGCGCACCCGGAGCCGGCGTCTACCTCAGCTACTGCTCGTCCTGCCACCAGCCCGACGGCAAGGGGGTCGAGGGCGCGATCCCGGCGCTCGCCGGCAACACCTCGGTCCAATCGGCCGGGCCGGAGACGGTGCTGCGCGTGATCTATGGCGGCCTGGCTGCCCAGAGCGGCTACGCGCCGATGACCGCGATCGGTCAGGGCATGACCGACCAACAGGTCGCCGACGTCACCGATTACATCCGCAATTCCTGGGGCAACAGCGCGCCCATCCTGAAGTCGGGCGCCGCCGCCGACGCCCGCACGGCGACGAGCACCATGCTCGCCGGCAACGCGCCCTGCGCCGAGATCGAGCAGCCGGACGTGGCGAAGGCGGTCGCCGATGCCGGGGCCGTCGAAGAGTTGAAGGGTCTGAAGCAGGAGGACTTCATCCCGCGCATCGATGCGCTGCTGGCGAAGGTCAAGCCGGCGCTGCCCGCCGGCCGCGACGTCGACATCGTCAACGGCCTGACCACCGCGTTCTGCAAGGCCGCTAAGCCGGAGACCGACGATGTGAAGCTGCCCTGGCACGCCACGATCGGAAGCTTCAGCAACCTCGTCTATAGCCAGTTGAAGCACCCCGAGAAGCAGGCGAGCACCATGCCGACCCCGGCGATGACCAAGCCGAACTGATCGGTACGGCCAACAGGTCGCGGCCGCCTCTCCGAACCGAGGCGGGATCACAGGCGTTTGCCGCGCGCGTCGGCGAAGGGGATGTCGCGGCGCCGTTCGAGCCCGATATCCCGGCCGTTGGTAAGCATGACGCACCACACTTGCGACGTCGCCGTGATCGGAGCCGGCACCGCCGGCCTCGCTGCGTTCCGCGCGGCCGAGGCGGCCGGAGCCGACGCGGTGCTGATCGAGCAGGGCCCCGGCGGCACGACCTGCGCACGGGTCGGCTGCATGCCGTCGAAGCTGCTCGTCGCCGCGGCCGCGGCGGCGCATGATGCACGGCATGCGGACCTGTTCGGCATCCAGGTCTCAGGGGTCTCGGTGGATGGCCCTGCTGTCTTGGCGCGTGTGCGGGCCGAGCGCGACCGCTTCGTCGGCAGCGTGTTGGAGGGGCTCGATGAGATCCCGAGCGCCAAGCGTCTCCGCGGCCGTGCCTGCTTCCTCGACGCCCGGACATTGTCGGTCGGCGACGCGCACCGGATCGCGTTCCGCGCCGCGGTGATTGCCACGGGATCGAGCCCCAGCATCCCGAAGCCGCTCGAGTCTCTCGGCGACAGGGTTCTGACCACCGACACCGTGTTCGAACTCGCCGATCTTCCGGCCTCCCTGGCGGTGATCGGTGGCGGGCCCGTCGGAATCGAGATCGCCCAGGCCATGGCGCGGCTCGGCGTGGCCGTCAGCGTCTTCGATTCCGGATCGGGTCTCGCCGGCCTGAGCGAGCCCGGCCTTCAGCGGGCTGCGGCGGCCGTCTTCGCCGACGAGATGACCCTGCACCTCGGGTCGGAGCTCATCGCGGCCGAGCCTGCCGCCGACGGCGCGCGCCTGACCTGGACGGATGCGAACGGAACGTCCCGGACCCGGACCTTCGCCCGGGTGCTCGCAGCCGCCGGCCGTCCGCCCAACGTCCACGGCCTCGGGCTCGCGCAAGCCGGGCTTCGACTCGACGAGACGGGAATGCCGGCCTTCGACGCGCGCACGCTCCTCTGCGCCGGAGCGCCGATCCTGATCGCGGGCGATGCCAACGCGGCGCGGCCGGTCCTGCACGAGGCGAGCCGCCAGGGCGGCATCGCCGGCCGGAACGCGGCGGCGCTCGCCGCCGGCCAGGCCCTCGAAGCCCCGGAGCCCTGGCCGGCACTCGCCATGGTGTTCACCCACCCTCAGGCCGCGAGCATCGGGGCGCCATTCGAGCCGGACGCGGACGCAGAACGCGCGGTCGGCGCGATGTGGTTCGACGACCAGGGCCGGGCGCGGGTGGACGGGGTCAACCGGGGCGGCATCCGCCTCTGGGCGGATCGGGACGGGCGCCTGCTCGGCGGCGAGATGCTCGGGCCGTCCTGCGAGCATCTCGCGCATCTCGTCGCGCACGCCATTGGCGATGGCCTCACCGCTCAGGCCATCCGTGCACGGCCGACCTACCATCCGACCGTCGAGGAAGGATTTGTCAGCGCTGTGTCTGATCTTATACAGTCGCTCGAAAGGAGATCGTCGAACGAGACGGCTTCGTGACCGGTGGTTGATCTAGGCACACTGCGCACACCATTGCGCCCGCCCGTCCCACGGGTCATACCGGGCCGCAGATGATGCGGTCCCATTTCTGATGTCCACGATCGTTGCCGACGGCAATGCGGTCGATCTCGATGCCCTCACGGCCGAAGAGCGCGATGGCCTCGATTTTGGGGTGATCGGACTCGACGCCGCCGGGACGATCGTGTCGTACAGCGAGGGCGCGAGCGCGCTGTCCGGGCTGGCAAGCGACGCCGTGATCGGCCGCAACTACTTCCGCGAGGTCGTGCCGAGCACCAACGTGCCGGGCTTCTTCGGCCGCTTCCTCGTGGGCACGCGCCGCGGGCATCTCGACGAGAGCTTCGACTTCGTGTTCGGGCGCATGCCGCAGCCCCTGCGCGCCCGGGTCCGGATGCGGCAGGGGAAAGGTCTCGTCTGGCTGACGATCGAACCCGTGGAGAGCCTCGGCGCGGGACAGTCCCGCGAGGCGGTCATGGCCGCCATCGGGCGCCGCGTCCGGGCCGAGCCGGTCGATCCGCTGCTCTGCGAGCGCGAGCCGATCCACATCCCGGGCTCGATCCAGCCGAACGCCGTGATGCTGGCGGCCGATGCCGGCACGTTGGAGATCCTGGCCCATAGCACCAACGTCCGAGACGTGCTGAGCCATGCGCCCGAGCGGATCGCCGGCCTGTCGCTGTCCGATGTGCTGCCGAGCGCCTTCGTGGAAACGATCCGCCAGCGTCTTGCCAGCGCCACCCTCGACGATGGGCGATCGATCCGGCGCACCCTCAAGCTCGCCGACGACGCCGGCGCGAGCTACTACGCCATCGTCCACGCTCATTCGGGCCGGGTGATCGTCGAACTCGAGCTCGAGCCCGCGCATCCGGACGATTTCCGGGTCGCGACCCAGACCGATTCGGAGCTCGCCGTCTCCCGGCTCCGCGCCGCTGAGACGCTCAGCGGGGCCGCCCGCATCGCCGCCCTCGAAATCCGCGCGCTCACCGGTTTCGAGTGCGTGCTGGTCTACCGCTTCGACGCCGACTGGAACGGCGAGGCGATCGCCGAGGACAAGGTGCCGGACTGGTCGCGCGCCCTGCTCGGCTTGCGCTTTCCGGCCTCCGACATCCCGGCCCAGGCGCGCGCGCTCTACACCAAGGCCAAGAGCCGCTTCGTGATCGACCGCGATTCGGTTCCGGTGCCCCTGGTCGCGGCGCCGACGGCGGGCAACGGGCCGATCGACCTCACCTTCGCGCAGCATCGGACGCTCTCGCCGATCCACTTGGAGTACCAGCGCAACCTCGGCGTGAACGGCTCCATGTCGATCTCCATCATGGTCGAGGGGCGGCTCTGGGGCTTGATGATCGGCCACCACCGCCATCCGCACTACGTCGCCCCGGAAACCCGCGCGGCCGCGACGGTGCTCACCGACGCCTTCGCCATGCGGGTGCAGGAGATCGAGGCCCGTCGGCTCTGGACCGAGCGGAAGGCGCATCTCGACACCGAGGGACGCCTGGTCCGCGGCCTGACCCGCTCGGACGATTTCGTCGCTGCGCTCACCGGCGGCGCGACCACCCTCCTCGACCTGTTCGGGTCGACGGGGGCGGCCATCGTCTCGGGCACCCGTGCGACGCTGATCGGCGCGACTCCGCCCGAGGAGACCGTGCGCGCGATCGGCGACTGGCTGAAGGAGACGCTGGCGCCGGGCGAGACGACCTATGCCGACGCGAACTTCCCCGTTCAGTATCCCGCCGCGGTCCCGCATCGCGAGATCGCGAGCGGTCTGCTCGCAGCCTTCGTCGACGAATCCCGCGCGAACCTCCTGCTCTGGTTCCGGCCGGAGGTGTCGAGCACGGTGACCTGGAGCGGCGACCCGCGGAAGCCCGTGCTCGCCGGCAGCGGCCCCGTTGCGGTGCTGCCGCGCCGTTCGTTCGAGCGCTGGGTCGAGGAGCGCACCGGCTTCGCCAGTCCCTGGGCCGACTGGCAGGTGTCGCTCGCCGGCTCCCTCGCCCACGCGGTCGAGGGTGTCGTCCTGCGCCAGCGCCGTAAGATCGACGAGCTCACCGGCCTCCTCGCGGAGAAGGAGCGCCTGCTCGCCCAAAAGGATTTGCTGACCCGCGAGATCGACCACCGGGTGAAGAACTCGCTGCAGATCGTTTCGGCTTTCCTGCAGATGCAACGCCGCCAGGTCTCCGATCCGGTTGCCAGGCAGGCCTTCGCCGACACCTCCGCACGGGTGATGAGCGTCGCCCGCGTGCACGACAGCCTCTACCAGGCGGAGAACGTCGAGGAGGTCGACCTCGGCCAGACCATCGAGGCGCTGTGCAGCGATCTCGCCGGCATGGCGGGTGGCGGACATGCCGTCGACCTCACCGCCGAACCCGGCCTGATGGTGCCCTATCGCAAGGCGGTGGCGCTCTCGCTGATCGCGACCGAGCTGGTCACCAACGCCTTCAAGTACGCCGCCAAGCCGGAGGGTATCGGGCGCGTGGCCGTCACCGTCTCGGGTCACGGCACCGGCAGCGTCCGGCTTCGCGTCTGCGACGACGGCGCCGGACTCCCCGAGGGCTGGTCGGAGACGAAGCCCCGCGCCAACGGCACCGGCGTCGGGCTCGGGATGAAGCTGGTCCGAGCGATGCTCGACCAGATCAACGCGCGCCTCGACGTCGACAACGCGCCGGGCGCGTGCTTCACGATCACGGCCTGACCTTGCAGCCCGTGACCGTGCGAGGCGTGAGCCTCCATCATCGCCTCCGCGCCGCGACCGCCGCGGCGCATCAGGGCCTCGAAGACGCGCTCGATTGGCGCGCACGGGTCTCGACCCTCGACGGGTATCGCGATCTGCTCGCCCGCCTCTCCGGCTTCCACGCGGCCTATGAACCGGCGATCGGGTCCGCGCTCGCCGACGAGGCCTTCTGGGCG
>CAZZZJ010000260.1:1651-5324 GCA_964658355.1 Beijerinckiaceae bacterium | reverse complement strand
GCCCCCGAGGCGACCGTCGTGGTCGAGGAAGGCGGACGGCTGATCTACGCCAACGAGGCCTACCTCAACGTGGCGGGCGGCGACAGCTTCTCGACCCTGCGCTCGGTCGAGCGGATCTTCGTGGGCTCGCCGGAGGTGTCGGAGGCGATCTACCGCCTGTCGCAGGGCGCGCGCGACGGGCGCAGCCATACCGAGGAGGTGCGGATGTCGCCGCCGCCGGCGGCCGGGGCGAGGGGCCGCGACTTCGCGTGGTACCGCATCCAGGTCCGCCCGCTGCCGCGGCCCGGCCGCGCGGCCTCCCTCTGGACGGTGAGCGACATCACCGCCGAACGCGAGCGCCAGGAGAACGTCTTCCAGGAGCTTCAGCACGCGATCGACTACCTCGATCACGCACCCGCCGGGTTCCTCTCGATCGATCCGACCGGCGCGATCGTCTACATGAACGCGACCTTGGCGGCCTGGCTCGGCTACGACCTCGCCATCGTCGGCCCCGGCGGCCCGCATCTCTCCGAGATCGCGCCGACCGCCGACGCGCTGATCCTGAATGCCGGGCTTCCGGGCGAGGTCCGAACCGACCGGTTCGACCTCGACCTGCGCCGCCGCAACGGCCATCCGATGCCGGCCCGGCTCTATCACCGTGTCGCGTTCGGCAAGGACGGAAAGCCCGGCGCATCGCGCACCTTCGTCATCAACCGCTCGGCCGGCGCCGAGAGCGACGAGCCCCAGCGCGCCGCCGAGGTGCGGCTCGCGCGCTTCCTCAACAATTCGCCGATCGCCATCGCGACCCTCGACCGCTCCGGCCGGATCGCTCGGGCCAACGCCTCGTTCGCGCGCCTGTTCGGCACCCTGCCGCGTCATGCGGTGGCCGATTCCGCGGCGGGCGCCGAGGAGCCGAACGTGTCCGAATCGGTGGCCGAACGCGATCGGCCGGCACTTGACGCGGCCCTCGCCAAGGCGGCGAGCGGCCTCTCCGAGATCGAGCCGATCGAGGTGATGCTGATGGGCAATGCCAACCGCTCGGCGCGGGTCTGGCTCAGCCCCGCGGGCGGGGAGGGCGCCCCCGGACAGGAACAGGAGGAGGCCGACCGCGAGCCCCTGATCCTCTACGCCCTCGACACCACGGCCCAGCGCCAGCTCGAGCAGCAGGTCGCGCAGACCCAGAAGATGGACACCGTCGGGCAGCTCGCCGGCGGCATCGCCCACGACTTCAACAACGTCCTCCAGGCGATCATCGGCTACTCGGACCTGCTGCTGGCGAGCCACAAGCCGACCGACCCGGCCTTCCAGGACATCATGCAGATCAAGCAGAACGCCAACCGGGCGGCGGGCCTCGTGCGCCAGCTCCTGGCGTTCTCGCGCCGGCAGACGCTGCGGCCGGAGGTGATGAACGTCGGGGAGGCGCTCTCGGAGCTGACGCTGCTGTTGAAGCGTCTGCTCGGCGAGCGCGTCGGCCTCGACCTCAAGCACGGACGCGACATCTGGCCGGTGAAGGCCGACGTGAACCAGTTCGAGCAGGTGATCGTGAATCTGGCAGTCAATGCCCGCGACGCGATGCCCGGCGGCGGCCGCCTGCTCATCCGCACCGCCAACGTGATCGATCCGGGTGCCGCCGCCAAGCCCGAGGGGCGCGGCGGCGCACCGGCCGGCGACCACGTGCTGATCGAGGTGCTCGATACCGGCGAGGGCATCCCGGCCGACCTGATGGAGAAGATCTTCGAGCCGTTCTTCACCACCAAGGAGATCGGCAAGGGCACGGGCCTCGGCCTCTCGACGGTGTTCGGCATCGTCAAGCAGTCGGGCGGCACCATCGACGTGCAGTCGACCGTGGGAGAGGGTACGAGCTTCCGGATCTACCTGCCGCGCCACGAGCCGGCCGCGTTGCCCGAGCCGGCACCGGTCCTGCCGGCTTCGCCGGCCGAAGGCGCGAGCGCCCCGGCGGCGGCGGGCCCGGCCGACAACTTCATCCTCGTCGGCGATCCGCCCGCGCCGCCGGTCCCGAAGGCGCCGCCGCGGAAGCCGTCGGCGGACCATACCGGGCAGGGGGTCATCCTGCTCGTCGAGGACGAGGACCCGGTCCGCGCCGTCAACAGCCGCGCGCTCTCGGCCCGGGGCTACACCGTGCTCGAGGCGGCCTCCGGCATCGACGCCCTGCACATCGTGCGCGAGGGCGACCACCAGATCGACCTCGTCGTCTCCGACGTGGTGATGCCGGAGATGGACGGCCCGACCCTGCTGCGCGAGATCCGCAAGAACCTGCCGGACCTCAAGGTGATCTTCGTCTCCGGCTATGCCGAGGACGCGTTCCGCAAGAACCTGCCCGAGGGCGAGACCTTCAACTTCCTGCCCAAGCCCTTCAGCCTGAAGCAGCTGGTCGAGACGGTGAAGGCGACGATGGCGGAGCCCTGATCCGCACCCGAAACGACGCGAAATCCGCCGCCCGGACCCGTTTTCGTCCTTGCCGGATGAGAACAAAACAGGTACATCGAATGCAGGGCCCGGCGCATTGAGATGCGCGCCCAACCCCTGCATAAGGATGCCGCACGATGGCTCAGGCCGCACTGAAAGTGGTGGAAACTCCCGGCATGGTGGACAAGGACAAGGCGAAGGCGATCGACGCCGCGCTGTCCCAGATCGAGCGGGCCTTCGGCAAGGGCTCGATCATGCGGCTCGGCAAGAACGACAAGATCGCGGAGGTCGAGACCGTGTCGACGGGCTCGCTCGGCCTCGACATCGCGCTCGGCGTCGGCGGCCTGCCGCGGGGCCGCGTCATCGAGATCTACGGGCCGGAATCCTCGGGCAAGACCACGCTGGCGCTCCACACCATCGCCGAAGCCCAGAAGACGGGCGGCGTCTGCGCCTTCGTCGATGCCGAGCACGCCCTCGACCCGATCTATGCCCGCAAGCTCGGCGTCCAGCTCGACGACCTGCTGATCTCGCAGCCCGATACCGGCGAGCAGGCCCTGGAGATCACCGACACGCTGGTGCGCTCCGGCGCCATCGACGTGCTCGTGGTCGATTCGGTGGCGGCGCTGACGCCGCGGGCCGAGATCGAGGGCGAGATGGGCGACAGCCAGCCCGGCCTCCAGGCACGCCTGATGAGCCAGGCTTTGCGCAAGCTGACCGGCTCGATCTCGCGCTCGAAGTGCATGGTGATCTTCATCAACCAGATCCGGATGAAGATCGGCGTGATGTACGGCAGCCCAGAAACCACCACAGGCGGCAACGCGCTGAAGTTCTACGCCTCGGTCCGCCTCGACATCCGCCGGATCTCGACCCTGAAGGACCGCGACGAGGCGATCGGCAACCAGGTCCGCGTCAAGGTCGTGAAGAACAAGGTCGCGCCGCCGTTCAAGCAGGTCGAGTTCGACATCATGTTCGGCGAGGGCGTGTCGAAGGTCGGCGAGCTGATCGATCTCGGCGTCAAGGCCGGCATCGTCGAGAAGTCCGGCGCCTGGTTCTCGTACAACAGCCAGCGCCTCGGTCAGGGCCGCGAGAATTCCAAGGGTTTCCTGCGCGACAATCCCGAGATCGCGGGCAAGATCGAGGCTTCGATCCGGCAGAATTCCGGGCTCGTCGCCGAGAAGATCCTGGAGAACGCCAAGCCGACCGAAGACGATCTCGACGAGGGCGAGGCCTAGGTCGCCCCACCCTCGCAGCAGACCGGCAAAACGAG
>CAZZZJ010000260.1:0-1641 GCA_964658355.1 Beijerinckiaceae bacterium | reverse complement strand
CCGGGAGGGCGGCGCGCTTCCTCGTTTCAGGGCCAGCGATTCGCAAGCGCAGGCCCGGTCCCCGGTCCGGAACGGCTCACGCCGAGAAGCCCGTCGGCTCGAACAGAAAATCGTCCACCTTCGGAATGCTGACCGCGAGCCCGGCATAGGCGGGCTTCGACAGGCGCCACGGCCGCTCGGCGCGGGCTCGGATCGCTTCCGAGGGACGCAGCCGGCGCAGGGTCCCTTCGGGCTCGACCTCCTCGACGGTGAGGAACCCGTAGACCTGGAGGCGGGACGCGATGAGCTTGGTCTCGCGATCGCCGGCGGCCACCGTGAGCGTCCCGGTGGCGTAGACCGCATCCATCAGCGCACGCTGCTCGGTCCGGCGCCGGGCCTGCCCCTCGCGAACGCCGCCCTCGTACGGCAGAGGCCGACCCGCCGCGGCGATCCGCCGGAAGGGGACGACGTTCTCGGCCGCACTCGAAACGCTACCCATACGCATCACCCTGACCGTCGGCTTACCGCAAGGCCGGGGGCGAATCGCGCCGGCCGGCGATCGGGAGATTTCGACGAATCGTTTTAATCTTCCGTGAGCGATGATGATCGCGGCGAAGGCCGACCTGCCCCGATCCGGCACGCCGCCGCCGCATCGACTGAGAAACGGATCCCGACATCGACACCGTGACGGGACATCGACGCGGTGAGCAGCCGAATTCCGGCGGTCGCGGAAAGGGCCGGCCTCCGGCCTGATCGCTGGCGATGACGGACGTCGCTGGGGCTACGGTCTGACAGACCTGCACAGTGCCGTCCAAGGCGCCGGGAACGCGGTCGATTTCCGGCCCGACGCCCCGCCGAATCGGTCGGTCGAACCGACTGAAAGACATCGGAGTAGCCCGCAACGTCCATCCGGTCCCGGCCGCCGTGCCTGTCACGACGCAGGCCCCGGCCGGGTCGCCATCGCTCCGCATGAAACCTTAACCTCTCGTCGGGCGCGAGATTGTCGGCCGGAAACCATTGACCTACCCGCCGATGGAGGCTAGAAGCGCGCCACTTCGAACGGCCCGGGGGCTGCTGACGAGGACGGGCGCATTGCTCATCCGATCGTCGACGACGCGCCGAACCACCGTCGAAGGCTCACATCGCCTGACGTTCTCGTCAGATCAGTAGGTACGAGCGCGCCTGCCTTTCAGGGGTGCTCCTCTGCCGACAGCGCGCCAAGGGTCCTCACCGACCCCTGGCGCATATTCGTTTTGCGGATCTCCTTCGGGATATTCGTGGGCGGCTCCCCCGGGAGCCACGTTACGTCGCACGGGATCGCGCATCGCCGCGATCCGGAGGAAGAGGGCACAGGATGCCGACGATCAACCAGCTGATCGCGCAGCCGCGGAAGATCCAGCGGAGCCGCAACAAGGTGCCGGCGCTCAACGCCTGCCCGCAGAAGCGCGGCGTCTGCACCCGCGTCTACACGACGACCCCGAAGAAGCCGAACTCGGCGCTCCGCAAGGTCGCCAAGGTCCGGCTCACCAACGGCTTCGAGGTGATCGGTTACATCCCGGGTGAAGGCCACAACCTTCAGGAGCACTCGGTGGTGATGATCCGCGGCGGCCGCGTGAAGGATCTTCCGGGCGTGCGCTACCACATCCTGCGCGGCGTGCTCGA
>CAZZZJ010000259.1:0-5328 GCA_964658355.1 Beijerinckiaceae bacterium | reverse complement strand
CAGGCTCGCGTCACGCGGTGACGCCGATTCGACGATCGAGACGAGACATGACCGACCCTCTGCCGTCCGGGAAGACCGCTGAGACGCTGCAACGCATCGCCCTGACCTTGGGATGCACCGTCGAAGACTTGATGCGCGACGCGGAGCCGATCGGCCCCCTCGGGGAGACGGCGGCGCTTCTCGACCTGTGGAATGCGATCCCCAGCGCTGCGGGCCGTCGGATCGTGCTGGAGGTCGCGCGCGAGGTCGTGCGGTCGCAGGCGGCGGGAGCCGCGCCGTTCGGGTGACCGGAAGCGCCGGCCGGCCGCCACGACGAAGGCCCCGCCTCCTTTCCGGACGCGGGGCCTCGTCATCGCATCCGGCGGGGCGATCGATCGATCAGTGGCCGCCGTCGGTGGCGTTGCGGGTCGACTCGTAGAGGAACCAGGTGCGCTCCTCGGCCTGGTCGATCCACTCCTCCAGCAGCGAGGTGGTCGAGACGTCGTTGGCCTCGTCGGTGACCTCGTGCAGATCGCGCATGTTGGCGGTGAGCGCCTTGTTGTCGTCGCGCAGCTCCTTGAGCATGTCGAGCGGCGACACGTACTCGGCATCGTTGTCGGCGACGCGGGTCAGCGTCTTGGCCTGACCCAGCGACTTCAGCGCCGTGCCGCCGATCTTGCGCGCGCGCTCGGCCACGTCGTCGATGATCGCGAAGATCTGCTCGCCCTGCTCGTCGAGCAGCAGGTGGTAATCGCGGAAATTCGGGCCGCTCATGTGCCAGTGGAAGTTCTTGGTCTTGATGTAGAGCGCGAACAGGTCCGAGGTCAGGACCGCGAGGCCCTCGGCGATCTTCTTGGTGTCGGCCGGGTCGAGGTCGGTCGGGGTGTTGAGGCGGTCGCTCTCGATGCGACTGATGGGCTTGGCCTTCGCCATGGTGGTGGCTCCGTTCGATCGGTTGCGGGCGAACGCCGGACGGCTCTCGAAGCGGCCCCGGCATCCCTCACCCGGCAGAATGAACGGTGGCGACGATTGTTCCGGGGCCGTTCCGCGGCACGGGGCAGGGCTGCCGCCCATGCACAGGCTGGAACCGTTCCAGGTCTTCGATCGGCTGCGTCCGGTCAGTTCGGGATCGAGCCCGGCGGCCGCGGGGCCGGCCCGTCGCCGAGCGGAACCGCCTGCGCGCGCGGCGCGGACCGCACCGGGACGCGGGGCCGGTCGGCGACCGCCGGCTTGAGGTCGGCGGCCACCGGCGGGCGCTGGTCCGCCTTGGCGGGGCGGATCGTGGCGCGGGGGGCGATCGCGCCGGTTGTGGCGGGTTCTGTCGCCGCCGAGGGCACCGGGCCGCCGGGGGTGTCCAGGCCGTAGATGTCGTCGCGGAAGTGCACGCGGCCGTCCGGGGTGGCGTAGCCGGTGAGATAGACGAAGGTGACGGGGACGGGCTTCACCAGCTTGAGGTCGCGGCGTTCCCCGTCGGCGATGCCGGTCTCGATCTCGATCGGGCCCCAGGACGAGGCCGGCCCGTTCGGCCCCTCCACGCCCGCGAGCAGCCAGCCGACGAGCTCCTTCACTCCGCCGACGCGGACGCAGCCGTGGCTGTGGAAGCGGACGTTGCGGGCGAACAGCGATTTCGAGGGCGTATCGTGCATGTAGACCGCGAAGCGGTTCGGCATGTCGATCCGCACCTGGCCGAGCGAGTTGTCGAAGCCGGAATCCTGGCGCAGCGTGTAGTTGACCGCCTTCTCGGTGTTCCAGTTCACCGCCGTCGGATCGACCTCGACGCCGCCGGGACCGAGGATGCGGATGTGGTTCTTGGCGAGATAGCCCGGCTCCTTGCGCATCCGCGGGATGATCTCGTTCCGCACCACCGAGACCGGCACCGTCCAGGTCGGGTTGAAGTTGATGTCGGTGATCCGCGTCTCGACGCTGGGCGTCGCCTTGTCGGGCTTGCCGACCACGGCGACGTAGCGGCGTGCCACCTGGCCGTTCTCCACCGCCTCGACGGTGGCGGCCGGGATGTTGACGACGACGTAGCGCTCGCCGAACGGAAACTTCGAGCCCATCAGGCGCGCCGCCGAGGCCGCGAGCTGGCGCTGGCGGACGGAGGCCGGCACGTTCAGCGCGGCGATCGTGAGCCGGCCGATCAGCCCGGATTCCGGAAGGCCGTGGCGGGCCTGGAAGGCCGTCACCGCAGCGATCAGGGGGGCATCGAGCCGGTCGCTCGGGGCTGCGTCGGCGGGCAGGTCCCCGGTGAGCGTCAGGTGGTGGCGCAGCGCCGGGATCGCCGGATTCGACGTGCCCGGCTTGAACACGGTGGTCTCGGGCACCGGCGCCCAACCCCCGGCATCCGCGAAAGCCTGATAGAGGTCGGCGGCGCGCAGCGTGTCCGTGAAGGTCTTCTGCGTCAGCGTCGGCAGCGGATCGGCCGAGACGGTGGCGTAGACGAGTTCCGGTGCGGGCTTGCGCTTCGCCGGCTCCGCCGGGGCGGCCGCGACCGATGCCGGCGGCGGCACGGCGGGGGCGGGCTGCACGGGCGCGGGCATCGCGGCGGGCGGCGGCGCACCTTGCGCGGCCGCTGCGCTCAGCGCGGCGGCGAGCGCCAGCGGCGACAGGCCCGCGCGCAGGAAGGCGGCAGAGAACATCACGCAACCCCGATCTCGGCCCCGCGACCGGGCGGTTCCGCGCCGGATCATGCGCGGGCGTTGGTTACCGATCCCTTGCGCCCGGCCGCGGCGCGACTGGGCCGGCGGCGCGGCCCCGTCGTCGGGGAGGCGTCACCGCATCAGCCAGGTGCCGACGAAGGCGAGGGCGGCCGAGTAGACGGCGCGGCCCGCCTCGTCCGTCACGACCACCGTGATGATCTGGCGCTCGCCGTCTTGCGGGATCTCGTCGACGGCGATCGCGGGCAGCAGGCACTTGGCCTGGAGCGCGGCGGCCTGCACGTCCTCGCAGAGGGTACCCATGTCGTCGCGCTGGTGAAAACCGTCGTGGACGTCGAAGAAATAACGGGGCACACGGGCTCTCCACGCGCGTCGAGGGCGGGAGCGCATCGGTCTCTCATGCGCGGAGCGCCGAGTGTCATGGCCGCGATCACAAATCCGTAACCTGATAGGATCGGGACGGCAACCGCGTGGATGTCGCACACCGGTCCGCGCATCGCCCCGGCGACCCGCGCGCCGGCCGCGTGTCTCAAGACGCCGTCCGGAGGGCGTGAAAATCCGGCCCTGTCCGCCGTTCGGTTGCGAACGCGGATGGCGGCCACGGAAAATTTCCGGTTTCCTGGGATCGTCCGGATACACCGAGGAACCGCGCCATCCCGAGACCCATCGCCACGGCGCAACCGGTCCCGGCCGCGATGCCCTACTTGCCGCAGCTCGACGGGGTGCGGGCGCTGGCGATCGGCATCGTCTACGTCGCCCATTGCGGGTTGAGCCACGTGATCCCCGGGGGCTTCGGCGTCACGGTGTTCTTCTTCCTGTCGGGCTACCTCATCACCACCCTGCTGCGGATCGAGCGGGCGCTGACAGGGACGGTGTCGCTGCGGGCGTTCTATCTCCGCCGGTCTCTGCGCATCCTGCCGCCGATGTACCTGGCGCTGGCGCTGTCAGGCCTGCTCTACGGGCTCGGGCTGCTCGACTGGATGCGGGTCGACGCGGTGGCGGTGCTCGGGCAGGCGACCTTCCTCACCAACTACCCCGACCTGCTCGGCACCGAGCGCGTGCTGCCCGTGCCGCTCTGGAGCCTCGCCATCGAGGAGCACTTCTACCTGCTCTTCCCGCTGGCCTACCTGCTTTGGCTCGGGCGCCTGTCGCCGAGGCGCGCGGCTTTGGCCTGCCTCGCCCTGTGCGGCGCGGTGCTGGCGATCCGCTGCCTCAACGTCTGGCGGCTGGACGATGCCAGACTGAACTATTCCTGGACCCACACCCGCATCGACGCGATCCTGTTCGGCTGCTGCCTCGGCCTGTGGAACAACCCGGTGATCCCGGCCGACCGCGCCTGGTGCCCGAAGCCCTGGCACGTGGCGGCGGCGGTCGGCCTGATCCTCGCGACGCTGGCGGTCCGCAACCCCGCCTTTCGCGAGAGCCTGCGCTACACCCTGCAGAGCGCGGCCCTGTTCGTGCCGTTCGCCGCCGTGCTGCAGGGGCGCGGCTGGGTCGTGCGCGCCTTGAGCGCGGCGCCGATGCGCCGGCTCGGGCTGTATTCCTACAGCTTCTACCTCGTGCACCCGACGGTGATCGCGCTGCTGCTGCACCTGCGGCCGGGCTCGGGGCCGCTCGTGCTGATCGCCGCCGGCCTTCCACCGACGCTCGTCGTCTGTGGGCTGATGCAGGCCTGGGTGGAGCGGCCTTGCGCACGGCTGCGTCGCCGCCTGCTCGACGGTTCCGGTCGGCCGCCAGAGCCCAGCCTCGCCGACGCCGCACGGCGGGTGGCCTGAACCGTGGATCGGGTGCGGCGTTCTTCCGGAATCCCGGAGGAGACCGCCCATGCGCCACCCGATCCTGATCGGCCTGCTGATCGCCGCCGGCCCCGCCCAGGCCCAGCGCGCCGACACCACGACGCTCACCTGCGCCCAGGCCCGCGGCACCGTCGCCCGCGCCGGCGGCATCGTGCTCGGCACCGGCGGCCCGACCTACGACCGCTTCGTCCGGGACCGCAGCTTCTGCGAGGCCACCGAGGTCACGAAATCCGCCTCGGTGCCGACGCGTAACGACCCGAACTGCTTCGTCGGCTACACCTGCATCGAACCCGGCTTCGACGACTGGTTCGGCGACCGCTGAGCGTTGTGCCGCGCCGAACCGGCGACCGCTTCGGCCGCCCATGCTTTCGGGGCGCCCGCTCTCAGTGGAAGAACGGCAGGGCGTGCGGGGCGATGTAGCCGAAGCCGAGCAGCACCGCGCCGGCGGCCCCCAGCAGCCCGCCGGCGAAGACCAGGGCGACGATGCCGGTGATCACCTCGGCCGAGGCCAGGACGATGCCGATCTGGAAGGCGGCCGAGGCCAGCTCGTAATGGTGGTAGCGCAGCAGCGAGAGGTCGCGGTGGTTCTGCGCGGTCTTGGCCTTCTCGGCGAGTTCCTTGCGGCCCTCGCCGGTGGCGGGCTCCGATTCCCAGGCCGCCATCTTCTTGGCCCACTCGGCGCGCTTGGCCGCGATCGCGTCCTGGTTCGGTCCGGGGGGCACCAGGGCCACCGCCTCGTCGGCGGTCTTCAGCACCGTGGCGCGGATGGTGCGCGCCTGGAAGAACGCCCACTGGTTGGCCGCCTCGACGTTGGCACCGATGGCATCCGTCTGCGCTGCCTTGCCCAGCGTCTCGCTGAAGGCGAGGAACAGCGCCAGCACCGAGATCAGCAGCGC
>CAZZZJ010000258.1:0-5337 GCA_964658355.1 Beijerinckiaceae bacterium | reverse complement strand
CGCCCGCATCGTCGTCGTCACCCACAGCCGGGAACTGATCGCCCAGAACTTCTCGGAGCTGACGCGCTACTGGCCCGAAGCGCCGGCCGGGATCTTCTCCGCGGGGCTCGGGCGGCGGGACGCTGCGGCGCAGGTCCTCGTCTGCGGCATCCAGTCGGTCGCCGACCGGCTCGATGCGATCGGCCCGCGCGACCTCGTCATCGTCGACGAGGCCCATCTGATCCCGCGCTCCGCCGAGACCCGATACGGCCGCTTCCTCGCCGGGCTGCGCACGCTGCGGCCCGAGCTTCGGGTCGTCGGCTTCACCGCGACGCCCTATCGGCTCGACAGCGGGCGCCTCGACGAGGGGGCCGGCCGCCTGTTCCAGGGCATCGTCTACGAAGCCGATGCCGGCGACCTGATCGGGCAGGGCTATCTCTGCCCGCTCCTGTCGAAGGCGACGCTGACCGCCCTCGATGTCGGCGGCGTGGGCAAGCGCGGCGGCGACTACATTCCGAGCCAGCTCGAGGCCGCGGTCAACCGCGACTGGATCACGCGCGCCGCGGTCGAGGAGATGGTCGGCTACGGGCGCGAGCGCCGGGCTTGGCTCGCGTTCTGTGCCGGGCTCGCCCATGCGGACGCGGTGCGCGATGCGATCCGGGCGGAGGGCTATTCCTGCGAGTCGATCTCCGGCGAGACCCCGCGGCGCGCGCGCGACCGCATCGTGAAGGCCTTTCGTGCCGGGGAGATCCGGTGCCTGACCTCGGTCGGCGTGCTCGCCACCGGCTTCAACGTGCCCGAGGTCGACCTCGTCGCCCTGCTCCGGCCGACGCAGAGCACCGGGCTCTACGTGCAGCAGGTCGGGCGCGCGCTCCGCAACGCGCCGGGCAAGCGCGACGCGCTGATCCTCGACTATGCCGGCCTGGTGCGGATGCACGGTCCGGTGGACGTGGTCACCGCCCGGACCGCCGCCGCGGTGAAGGGCAGGGAAGGGATGGTGCGGGCCAAGCCCTGCCCCGGATGCGGCGCGCTGATCGCGCTCAATGCCTCGACCTGCGAGCCCTGCTGGATCGAACCGGAAGACGAGGCCGCGGACGCCGCCAAGCACGAGGCTGCGGCCGATGGCGACCTGCCGATCCTGTCCGAGCGTGCGGACGGCTGGCGACCGGTCTCCGACTGGCGCTTCGAACGCGGGGCGGATGGGCTCGATATCGTGCTGCGCTGTCCGGACGGCGCGCACCGCATCCGCCTCGGTCTGGAACGGACGGGCTTCGCCCGCGACAAGGCGGTCCAGTGGTGGCGCGGGCTGGGAGGCGGCCGCGTTGCGCCGATGGACGCCGCCGAGGCACTGGAACGCCGCGATGAGCTGGTCTGCCCGGTGGCGATCCGGATCCGCCCGAGCGGCCGCGCCTCGGAGGAGGTCGCCTGCCGCTTCGCCGACGGGCGCATCGTCTCCGATGTCCGCCGGCTGGCGGATGCCCTGGCGGCTTGAAGCCGGGGCGCCCGACGAAGGGGCAGGGGGCTCGGAGCGCCCTCACCCGCCGGTGCGATCGTACGAAACCGTCCTCGCGGATTGGTCTAGCCGGCCGGGTTGGTCCCGATGCCGGTATGCCAGGGTGGTCCGGGACCGGGCGGACATCCCCTCACCCAGGGATATGAGCCCTTCAAGTTCCATAATATATCTTATGCGAATTACAGATGCGCTCTCAGGGGGCGTGTTCCATGGCCCGATTCAGCGTGCCGGCATGCGTTCAGCGCACCGACACGCGCACCTCCGATTCGTAGCCGGTGCCGTCGGCGTTGATGACGAAGATCCGGAAGGCATCGAGGCCCTCGAACCCCTCCTCCGCGGTGTAGGTCAGCTTCAGGCCCGGCACCTTTCGGGTGTTGCAGGCGGCGAGCGTCGAGCCGACGCCATAGCGGGGAAACGAATCCCCCTGCGCGATGTCGATCGCGCCGTGCCGGGGCTGGTCGAGGATCCGGATCACCACCGGCCCTTGCGACGAGCAGTCCGGGAACAGCGAGGTGAAGAACGCGATCGTGCGGGCCTCGCCCTTCGGAACCACCCGCATCAGCGGGAAGGAGGGCGGAGGCGGGGGCGACGGTGGTGCGAGCGTCGTCGGTGGGGTCGGGTCGACCGGCGCGGCCAGGGCGGGCACGATCAGGCAGAGGGTTGCCAGAACGGTGATCGGGAAGCGGGACATGGCGTCTCCTCCTGCCCGGCTCGCAGGGTAGGGCACCGGGCCGGCGCCCATGACGATACCATCTGCGCGGGCTCGAAATCTCCCTCCGACGGCGCTCAGCCCTCCAGCGGGATCTCGATGTGGAAGCGGGCGCCCTGCCCGCGCGGCGTCGCGATCCGGGCGTCGAGCTGGCGGGCGAGGTTCGAGATCACGCGCATGCCCAGGCTGCGCGAGGCCCGGCCGATGTCGAAATCCGCCGGCAGCCCGACGCCGTCGTCCGATACGTCGAGGACGAGCGCCGCGCCGGTGCAGGCGGCGCCGACGCGCACCTCCCCGTCCCGGCCGGGATAGGCGTACTTGATCGCGTTGGTGACGAGCTCGTTGACCATCAGGCCCATCGGGATCGCCCGGTCGGCCGAGACCCGCAGCGGCTCCGCACGGCACAGGATGCGATGGTTCGGCGCGCTGCTCTGGAGGTTGGCCGTCAGCGTCTCCAGGAACTGCGCGAGGTCGATCTCGCCCGGCGTGGTGTCGCCCTGGCGCCAGAGCTGGTCGTGGACCCCGGCGATGGCCTCGACCCGGGTGCGCGCGTCGATCAGCGCGGCGCGCACCGCCGCGTCGTCGGCGTTGCGCGCCTGGAGCGCGAGCAGGCTCGCGACGATGGCCAGGCTGTTCTTGACCCGGTGGCTCATCTCGCGGACGAGCAGGTCCTGCCGCGCAAGCGCCTGCTTGAGCAGCCCCTCCGTGCGCTGCCGCTCGATCGCGCCGCCGAGCAGGTTGGCGAATCCCTGCATGAAGGCGATGTCGGCCTCGGTGAACATGCCCTCGCGGGTGTCGTCCACCTCCAGCACCCCGAAGGCCCCCTCGCGGTTCTCGATCAGCACGTTGATCGCCCGGCGGACACCGTGCTCGGCCATGATCTGCGGCGTGCGGAAGCGGTTCTCGTTCTCGAGGTGATTGGAGATCACCGGCCGGCCGGTCTTGAGAGCGAAGCCCGCGGGCGACGCGAGGTCGGCGCCGACGCGGGCGCTGCCGACGACGTTCGCGCCCCAGCCGACGCCGGCGCGCACCAGCAGCATGTCCTCGTCCTGCAGGTGCTCCAGCGCCTTGCAGAACTCCGCGCCCATGCCCTCGGCGCAGAGTTCGGTCGCCCGTTGCAGCAGCCCGTCGACGTCGTCGCCGCGCAGGGCCTCGACGCCGAACTCGGACAGGATCGCCTGCTGGCGGAGGCGGTAGGTCAGGTCGGAATGGTGATCGCTCATGACGGGGGGAGGGTAGCAGGGATGGCTGCGGGAGGCGACGCGCGCGTTCCGGCGCCCTCCCCGCTTTCCTCGTCTCGCGCCCCGACTTCGCCCCCGCGCCTCCATCCTCTGGCCTTCGCGCCGCACGGTCCTATCTGGTCTGATTCCAAGCTGCGCCTTGCCACGTTGCGCCCCGCCAAGCCGCTCCATGCCAAGCCGCGTCATGCCCGGAGACCACATGATACCCCTCAGGCTCACCGTGAACGGCACGGCGCGCGAGATCCTCCTGGAGGATCCCCGCGTGACCCTGCTCGACCTGCTGCGCGAACGCCTCCACCTCACGGGATCGAAGAAGGGCTGCGACCGCGGCCAGTGCGGCGCCTGCACGGTGCTCGTCGACGGCCGGCGGATCAACGCCTGCCTCGCGCTCGCCGTGAGCCTCGACGGTGCCGCCGTCACCACGATCGAGGGGTTGGCGGACGGCGATCGTCTGCATCCGGTGCAGGAAGCCTTCATCGCCCATGACGGCTTCCAGTGCGGGTTCTGCACGCCGGGCCAGATCATGAGCGCGGTCGGGCTCATCGCCGAAGGGCAGGCGGGGACCGATCCCGAGCGGATTCGCGAGGGCATGAGCGGCAACCTCTGCCGCTGCGGCGCCTATGCCGGCATCGGCGAGGCGGTCCTGGCCGCGCAATCCCCCGAAGGCGCGATGCGGGAGGATGCGGCGTGAACCTGTTCGATTACACCCGTCCCGCCAGCGTCGCAGAGGCGATCGCGGCGGCGCAGGCCCCCGGTGCGGCCTATCTCGGCGCCGGCACCAACCTGCTCGACCTGATGAAGGGCGGCGTCCTGACGCCGGCCCGCCTCGTCGACGTCACCCGCCTCCCCGGCCTCGACCGGATCGAATTTCAGGACGATGGCGGCGTGCGCATCGGTGCGCTGGTGCGCAACAGCGATCTCGCCCACGATCCACGCTTCGCGAAGGCGTATCCCGCGGTGGCCGAGGCGCTGCTGTCGGGAGCGTCCGCGCAGCTGCGCAACGCCGCGACCGTCGCCGGCAACCTGATGCAGCGCACCCGCTGCCCGTACTTCGCCGACGCCGCCTCCCCTTGCAACAAGCGCGAGCCGGGCTCGGGATGCTCGGCCGTCGGCGGGGCGACGCGGCTGCACGCGGTGCTCGGCTGGAGCGCGCACTGCATCGCCACCCACCCATCCGACTTCTGCGTGCCGCTGGCGGCCCTCGACGCGATCGTCGAGATCGAAGGCGCGACGGGGCGGCGCGAGATGGCGCTCGTCGACGTCCATCGCCTGCCGGGGGATACGCCGGAGCGCGAGACCGAACTGGCGCCGGGCGAGCTGATCACCGCGGTGCGGCTGCCGCCGGAAGCCGCGGGGTTCTCGGCCCATTCCCGCTACCTCAAGGTCCGCGACCGCACCTCCTACGCCTTCGCGGTGGTTTCGGCCGCGGCCGGCCTGCGCCTCGACGGCGACCGGATCGGCGAGGTCCGCCTCGCGCTGGGCGGCGTGGCGCTGAAGCCGTGGCGGGCACGAGAGGCGGAAAGCCTGCTCGTCGGTCACGCGCCGGACGGGAACGCGTTCCGGAAGGCCGCCGACGCCGCCCTGGCCGGAGCGAAACCGTCGGGCGAGGCCAACGCCTTCAAGATCGAACTCGCCCGTCGCATCCTCGTGCGGGCGCTGACGCTGGCGGCACAGGGCACGCCGGAGCGCCTGCCGGCGCTTCCGGCCTCGCCCTTCGCCTCCCCGTCTCTCTCCGCTCCCGCCTCCCCCTCCCCTTCGCTCGCAGGCGCCGCCCATGGCTGAGATCGCATTGACCGCCTCGGCCGGCCGGGCCCGCCACGGATCGAGCATCGGCCAGCCCCTGACCCGGCGCGACGGGCCGCTGAAGGTCACCGGCCGGGCGACCTTCGCCGCCG
>CAZZZJ010000257.1:0-5337 GCA_964658355.1 Beijerinckiaceae bacterium | reverse complement strand
CTCGACGCCTTCCTGGCCCTGCATTTCGAGGCCGGCCGCCGATCCATGCCGCAGGACGAGGCCGCCGGCGAGATCGTGCTCGCGACCGCCTCCTGTTCGACCTCTGCCGGATCGGTGCGGCGCGGCCCCGGCGCTCCCGGACCGATGGTCGTGCCGATCTTCACCCAGGTCCTGATGCGCCGTCGGCCGCCGGAGGAGGGTGCCGCCCATTTCGTGGGGGACGTCCTGAGAAGCCTCACCGAACATCCGACGCTGGAGGCCGCTCAGCGGCGGCTCGACGGCGTTCACCTGTTCCGCAACGAAGATTGGGTCTTCAGATCATGAGCAGCACGATCGACCGTACCGCGCAGCCGAACTGGGCGACGCCCCGCTCGGAGGTCTCCCGGGAGAATTGCTTCTTCTATCACACCATCGATCTCAGGGACGGCTCGACCATCGAGGGTCACTGGGACCTTCGAGGCCGCTACGCCGACTATACCGGGCATGTCGACCTGAAGGACGCCCGGGTGCTCGATGTGGGCACGGCCTCGGGCTTCCTGAGCTTCTCCGCGGAGGCGGCGGGTGCGCGCGAAGTCGTATCGTTCGACCTTGATACGGCCGCGCGTCAGCACCTCCTGCCGTTCCATGACAGCCCCTACGTGACCGATCACGACGCCTGGGTGACGGCACAGACCAGCGCCTTCGACACCTGGAAGAACGCCTACTGGTTCACCCATCGCGACCTCGGATCGCGGGCCCGCGTCGCCTACGGCGACGTCTACGACCTGCCCGCCGGCATCGGCACCTTCGATGTCGTGATCCTCGGCGCGATCCTGGAGCACCTTGGCGATCCGGTCCGCGCGATCGGCTCGATCGCGACGGTCGCGGCCAAGCGGATCGTCATCAACACCGACG
Organism: Beijerinckiaceae bacterium; assembly: GCA_964658355.1. GTDB lineage: Bacteria > Pseudomonadota > Alphaproteobacteria > Rhizobiales > Beijerinckiaceae > Methylobacterium. The sequence goes on along the minus strand of CAZZZJ010000257.1, from coordinate 4,443 downwards.
TCATCGCCGGCGACGAGCCCTATGCCCGGTTCAACGGCGATCCCGCCCACCCGGAACGCAGCTACATCTTCTGGACCTACACCGTGGAGACCTACCGGCGGATCCTGGCGATCTGCGGCTTCGAGGTCGAGACGGTGCGGGACGACACCTACCGCGCGTTCTCGCCCCACGCGGCGGGCGACGGCTGGAAGCTGGTCCCGCGCACCACCATCGTCGCCCGTCGCGTCGGCTGAGGATCGGTCGCCCGGACGCGCGTTCCGAAAACGACCACGTCCGAGAAACCCGCTCCCCCGTGAACGGGCGGGGGGCGGCTCGGACGGTGCATCCGCGGCGTCGTTCCCGCCGGTCCTAGCCCGATGTCAGTTCGACCGTCACCGGGACGTGATCCGAGGGCTTTTCCAGTCCGCGCAGGTGCTTCTGCACCGAGGCCGAGACCAGGCGGTCGGCGGCTTGCGGCGAGAGCAGCAGGTGATCGATGCGGATGCCGAAGTTCCGCGGCCAGCAGGCGGCCTGATAATCCCAGAAGCTGTAGAGCCCGGGGCGCGGGTCGCAGGCGCGGACCGCATCGGTGAGCCCCTCGGCGAGCAGCGCCCGGAATGCCGCGCGGGTCGTGGGCAGGTAGAGGGCGTCGTCGGCCCAGGCGGCGGGCTCGGCCGCATCCTCGGGCTCGGGGATGACGTTGTAGTCGCCGGCCAGGACCAGCGCCGTCTCCTCGCGCATCCGCGCGCGGGCATGAAGGCGCAGGCGCTCGAGGAAGGCGAGCTTGTAGGGGTATTTCGGGCTCGCCACGGGATTGCCGTTCGGCAGATAGATCGAGGCCACCCGAACCGGCGCGACGCCGTCGCCGACGATCAGCGCCTCGACGTAGCGGGCCTGCTCATCCTCCGCATCGCCGGGGAGCGCACGCAAGACGCTGGCCGGATCGTAGCGCAGCGGCGCCCGGACCAGCAGCGCGACGCCGTTGTAGGCCTTCTGGCCCACCGCCTCGACCGTGTAGCCCGCCGCCTCGATCTCGGCCCGCGGAAACGCGTCGTCCTGGCACTTCAGCTCCTGCAGGCAGACCACGTCGGGCTTGGCCTCGTCGAGGAAGGCGAGCAGGTGCCCGACCCGCTGCTTGATCGAGTTGACGTTCCACGTGGTGATGCGCATCGCTGGCGTCCTGGAGGGCGAAGCCCGTCATCGGGCCTTCGCACCGGCCTGACAAGCGGAAGCCGACGCATCGTCGTCCGCTCCCGCATCGAGGCCGCCGGTGGACTGGTTCGAACCGATCGCCGGCTATTGCGAGCGCGGAAGCCCGGCGTTCTGGGCGGAGCCGGCGAACGCGGTTTCCAACGCCGCGTTCCTCGTCGCGGCCGTCGCCGCCTTCGCCCGCGCCCGCGCCGGCGTGGAGCCCGATCGGCCGGCCGTCGCTCTCGCGATCCTGACGGCGATCGTCGGCATCGGATCCTTCCTGTTCCACACGCTCGCCGCGCGCTGGGCCATGCTCGCCGACGTGGTGCCGATCGCCCTGTTCATCCACGCCTATTTCTACCTGGCGATGGTGCGGTTCCTGCGCCTCGGTCCCGTCGCCGCTGGGGCGGCGACCCTCGCCTTCGCCGGATTCGGCTTCGGGCTCGTTCCGGCCCTCGATGGCATCGCCGGCCGTTCGGTCGAGTCGCTCACCAACGGCTCGATCGATTACCTGCCGGCCATCCTTGCGCTCGGCGGCGTCGCCCTCGCGCTTCGACGCGATGGCGACACATCGCGGACATCCCTGCGGCTCGTGGCGCTCGCTGGCCTGTTCGGCGTCTCGCTCGCCCTGCGCACCGCCGACCGCGGCGTCTGTGCGATCGTTCCTGTCGGCAGCCACTTCCTCTGGCACGTTCTGAATGCCGGCGTCCTGTACGGCCTGATCGTCACGGCCCTGGGCCATCGCGCCCCCGCGCCGCGCCGGCTTTGACGGCGTGCAGGGCACATGCGGCCCGGAGGTCCGTCGATGTCTCCGATTTGCCGGCAGGAGCGATGTCCGGCCCCCCGTTCTCCGGCCCTGCCGATTTCTTGCGCCTCTCGGCAAATCGAGGCAGAAGGACGCCGCCGCATCCGATGTGGCGCGCGAGCGTACCCCGCGCCCGTCCGCGTCCGCCGGCAGGCCGCCGACGTCGCAGGGCAGAAGGCTACGAAACCACCATGTCCCAGAGCTTCCGCCTCGGTGTCGCCGGTCTCGGCACGGTCGGTGCCGCCGTCGTCCGGATGATCGCGCGCCGTGCCGCTCCCCTCGCTGCCGCCACCGGTCGCGACATCCGCGTCACCGCCGTCTCTTCCCGCGACCGGACGCGCGACCGTGGTTTCGACGTCGCCGGGCTGCACTGGTTCGACGATCCGGTGGAGATGGCGCGCTCGCCCGAGATCGACTGCGTGATCGAATTGATCGGCGGTTCGGAGGGGCCGGCCAAGGCCGTCGTCGAGGCGGCGCTCGCCGCCGGCAAGCCGGTCGTCACGGCGAACAAGGCGCTGCTGGCGCTCCACGGCGCGGCGCTCGCGAAATCGGCCGAGACCGCGGGCGTTGCGCTGGCCTACGAGGCGGCGGTCGCCGGCGGCATCCCGGTGATCAAGGCGCTCCGCGAAGGCCTGGCCGGCAACGCGGTGAGCCGAATCTACGGAATCATGAACGGCACCTGCAACTACATCCTTACCCGGATGGAGCGCGAGGGCCTGACCTTTGAGGCCTGCCTCAAGGATGCGCAGGCCCTGGGCTATGCCGAGGCCGACCCGACCTTCGACGTCGAGGGCTTCGACACCGCCCACAAGCTCGCGATCCTTACGAGCCTCGCCTTCGGCACGGCGATCGACGCCGAGGGCGTCTCGGTCGAGGGCATCTCCGGCGTCAAGCCGCTCGATCTGCGGATGGCCGAGGAACTCGGCTACCGGATCAAGCTGCTCGGCGTCGCGCAGGCGACCGAGGCCGGGATCGAGCAGCGCGTGCACCCGACCATGGTGCCGAAGTCCTCCAGCATCGCCCAGGTGATGGGCGTGACGAACGCCGTCACGATCGATGCCGACGCGGTCGGCGAGCTGACCCTGATCGGGCCGGGCGCCGGCGGCGAGGCCACGGCATCGGCTGTCGTCGCCGACATCGCCGACCTCGCAGCCGGCCTGAGTCGCCCGACCTTCGGCTGCCCGACCGCGAATCTGCGCCCGGCCGAGCGGGTGGAGATGCAGCGCCACGAGGGCGGCTATTACATCCGCCTCACCGTCCACAACCGGCCGGGCGTCGCGGCGGGCGTGGCCACGCGCATGGCCGAGCGCGAGATCTCGCTGGAGAGCATCGTGCAGCGCCGCACCGGCGAGGCGCCGGAGAGTGACCCGCACGGACGCTCCGGGCAGCCGGTGCCGCTCGTGCTGATCACCTACGCCGCGACGGAGGGCAACATCCGTGCGGCGCTCGATGCCATCGCCGCGGACGGGCTGCTGGCCGAGGCGCCGCAGCTCATCCGGATCGAGCGGGAATAGGCCTTCGCGTCCCGGTCGAGAATTATTGTTCCTGTCGGCGGCAGAAACAGGATCATAAGTTATTTTCGTGCATCCTCCCTGCGGTAGGCTGTAGGAGCAGGGCACCGAAAACGTTCGGTGCGTGCGAAGGGCTTGGCAAACGATGGACGAGGCGCTCATGCCGGGATCGCGGAGCGTCGTCGCACGCACGCTCACCCTCGAACTCGCCCGTGTGACCGAACGCGCGGCCATCGCCGCAGCGGGTCTGCGCGGGCAGGGCAACGAGAAGGCAGCCGACCAGGCCGCCGTGGACGCGATGCGGGCCGAACTCAACGCGCTGCCGATCGACGGCACGGTGGTGATCGGGGAAGGCGAGCGCGATCAGGCGCCGATGCTGTTCATCGGCGAGCGCCTCGGGAGTGGCGGCGGCCCTCGCGTCGATCTCGCGGTGGACCCGCTGGAGGGGACGACGCTCTGCGCCAAGGACATGCCCGGCGCCATCGCGATCATGGCGATGGCCGAGTGCGGTTCGCTGCTCGCGGCGCCCGACGTCTACATGCAGAAGATCGCCATCGGGCCCGGCTATCCGCCGGGCACCGTCGACCTCGATGCGAGCCCGGCCGACAACATCGCGGCGCTCGCCCGCGCCAAGGGCGTGCCGCCGTCGCAGATCGTGGCGATCGTCCTGGACCGGCCGCGCCATGCCGACCTCGTCGCCGCGATCCGTGCCGCCGGGGCCGGCATCCGCCTGATCTCGGACGGCGACATCGCCGGGATCATCTTCACCAACTCGCCCGAAGAGACCGGCGTCGACATCTATCTCGGGATCGGCGCCGCGCCGGAGGGCGTGATCGCGGCCGGGGCGCTCCGCTGCATCGGCGGCCAGATGCAGGGGCGGTTGATCCTGGACACGCCGGAGAAGCGCCGCCGGGCGCAGGACATGGGCATCGGCGACCCGAACCGGAAATACGAGCT
>CAZZZJ010000256.1:1877-5340 GCA_964658355.1 Beijerinckiaceae bacterium | reverse complement strand
CTCAAGGGGGAGCCAGGTTCGAAGGGCGAGATGGGTCCGGCGGGGCCTGCCGCAGCCGCGCTGCCCGCCGCAGCCCCCGCGACGCCCTTCCGGGCGGTGCGCAGCGAGACCTGCCCGGCCTCCGGCTGCGAGATCGCCTGCGCGGGTAGCGAGGTCTTCGTCTCGGCCTATTGCCTCAGGGCCGGCGCACCGGTGTTCTCGCAAGGGGCCGGCGGCACGCCGACCGCGTCCTGCCCCTCGGAGGCCGCCGGCATGGTCGGGTTCTGCGCGCGGATGTGACGGTCGTCGGAGAGCACGGCGGCGGTCCGGCCGAGCCTCATCCGCGGCCGGACCGCGTGCCGAGCCAGATCACGTGGCGCGCCCCGCCCTTTCGGCCGTTGGCGCGGATGGCCACCTCCTCCACACCGAGGCCGGCATCGTGCAGGCGTCGGCTGAAGCTGCGGTCCGGTCCTGCCGACCAGACCGCGAGGATGCCGCCCGGGCGCAGGGCGGCGCGAGCGGCACCGAGGCCCCCGGCGTCGTAGAGCCGGTCGTTGGACGCCCGCGTCAGGCCGTCCGGCCCGTTGTCCACGTCGAGGAGGATCGCGTCCCAGGCCGCCGGCTGCTCGCCGATCGCGCGCACCACGTCCACCGCACGCAAGGAGACGCGGGGATCGTCGAGGATGCCGGAAAACACGCCCGCCAGCGGCCCGCGTGCCCAGGCGGCCACCGCGGGCACGAGTTCGGCGACGGTCACCGCCGCGCCGGGCGGCAGCACGCCGAGGGCCGCGCGCAGGGTGAAACCCATGCCGAGCCCGCCGATCAGCACGCGCGGGGCTTTTCGCGACGCGATCCTGCCGCAGGCCAGCGTCGCCAGGGCTTCCTCCGAGCCGCTGAGCCGGCTGTTCATCAGCTCGTTCTGGCCGAGCATGATCGAGAACTCGGTGCCGCGCCGCCGCAGCCGCAGGGTGCCGCCGTCGCCGGGGATGGAGGCGGTGTCGATGTCTTCCCAGGGGATCATGCGGCGCTCGCGTCCCGGCCCTGATCGAGCCACGCCGCCATCCCGGCCGCTGCCGCCCGGCCGCTGCTGATCGCGCCCTGGAGCAGGTAGCCGCCGGTGGGCGCCTCCCAATCGAGCATTTCGCCGGCCACGAACAGGCCAGGCCGCTTCCGGATCATGAAACCCTCGTCGAGCCCGCCGAACCCGATCCCGCCGGCGGTGGAGATCGCGCGTTCGATCGGGGCCATGGCGTGCAGGCGGAGCGTGGCGGCCTTGATCAGGCCGGCAAGCGCGTCCGGGTCGGACGGCAGCGCGACGCCCGCCGTCTCGCGCAGCAGACCCGCCGCCACCGGCGATAGCCCCGCGCCCTTGCGCAGGCGGGTCGCCATCGACTCGCCGGGCTTGGGATCCGACAGGCGGTCGGCCAGGGCCCGCAGGCTCAGGTCGGGACGCAGGTCGAGGACGAGGCGTGCCGCGCCCTTGCGCTCGATCATCGCCCGCAAGGCCCGCGACACCGCGTAGATCGCGCCGCCCTCGATGCCGTCCGCGGTGATCAGCGCCTCGCCGCGGACGATCGCGCCGTCGGCGGCCAAGCCGATGCGCTTCAACGGTTCGCCGGAAAAGCGCTCGCGAAAATGCTCCGACCACGCCACCGCGAAGCCGGCATTGGCCGGCCGCAGGGGCGAGACGGCGACGCCGAGGCCCTCCAGCATCGGCACCCAGGCCCCGTCCGAGCCGAGCCGCGGCCAACTCGCGCCGCCGAGCGCCAGGAGCACCGCCTTCGGCCGGGTCCAGGCCTTCCCCTGCGGCGTCTCGAAGACCAGGGTGCCGTCCTCGTAGGCCACCAGCCGGTGCCGCGTGCGGATGCGGACCCCCGAGCCCTCGAGACGGCGCAGCCAGGCCCGCAGCAGCGGCGAGGCCTTAAACGCCTTGGGAAAGACCCGGCCGCTCGACCCGACGAAGGTCGGCTCGCCCAGACCCTCGCACCAGGCCCGCAGGGCGTCCGGCGGAAATGCCTCGATCGGCCCGGAGAGGCTCCCGGGCGGGTGGTAGCGCCGGAGGAAGTCCGGCACGGGTTCGCTGTGGGTCAGGTTCAGGCCGCCGCGGCCGGCGAGCAGGAATTTCCGGCCGACGGACGGCATCCGCTCGTAGACCGCGACCCTGTGCCCGGCCTCGGCCAGCACCTCGGAGGCCGCCAGCCCGGACGGGCCGCCGCCGACGATCGCGATCTCGTCCCGTGCTGCGTCCGCCTGCGCCGCATCGGCCTGCGCCGCGCCGTGGTCTCGAATGTCCATGACAGCGGAAGGCGGCGGTTTGTCCCCGCTGTCAAGGCATGCCTCGTCGGCTCCACGCCGGCGCGCCCTTGATTCGCCGTGTTCGGCTCTTTAACTGCCGCCTATCGGCTGCGGGCCCCTCTGGCGGGATGCGACCCTCTGCGCTTCCGTGATGTCGGAGCCGATGCTTTCCTTGCAAAAGAAGCATCACGGTCCCGCACATGGTCGATTTTCTGTACGTCGAATGGCTCGGCAAGCCGATCTGGATGTGGCTCGGCTTCCACGCCCTTGTCGCGGCCCTCCTCGCCTTCGATCTCGGCCTTCTCCATCGCGACAAGGAGCACGAGATCGGCGTGAAGGAGAGCCTTCTCCTCACGGCGTTCTACTTCAGCCTCGGGCTCGCCTTCGGCGGCTGGATCTGGTGGTATCTCGGGGCCCAGCCGGCCCAGGAATACGTCACCGGCCTCGTGGTCGAAAAGTCGTTGTCGATGGACAACGTGTTCGTCATCGCGGTCATCCTGTCGGCGCTGGGCATCCCGCTCGCCGCCCAGCACCGGGTGCTGGTCTGGGGCATCCTCGCCGCCGTTCTGCTGCGCGGGCTGATGATCGGCCTCGGCGCCGCCCTGGTGCATCAGGCCGCCTGGGTGCTGTCGCTGTTCGCCGCCTTCCTCATCTATGCCGGTCTCAAGATGCTGTTCTCCAACGATGAGGACGCGGGCGATTTCCAGGATCACGCCTCGGTGCGGTGGCTACGGGCGAAGCTCCGCATCACGTCCGAGCTGCACGGCCAGCACTTTCTCGTGCGGAAGGCCGACCCGAAGACCGGCAAGACCGCCCTCTGGCTGACGCCTCTGGCGCTCGCCCTGGTGCTGGTGAACGGCGCCGACGTGATCTTCGCCGTCGACAGCGTGCCGGCGATCTTCGCGATCACCACCGACACGTTCATCGTCTACACCTCGAACATCTTCGCGATCCTGGGCCTTCGGGCGCTCTACTTCGCGCTCGCGGCGATGGTCGACCGCTTCGCCTACCTCAAGACGGCGCTCGCCTTCATCCTGATCTTCATCGGCACGAAGATCGTCGTCGCCGACACCTTCGGCCTCGTCCACGTGCCGCCGTGGGTGTCTCTGGCCGTCACGGTGGTGCTGCTCACGGTCGGCATCCTCTACAGCCTGTGGCGCACCCGCGGCGAGGCGCATGCGAGCGCACG
>CAZZZJ010000256.1:0-1777 GCA_964658355.1 Beijerinckiaceae bacterium | reverse complement strand
GCGTCGGCGATGCCGTCGACGCGGGCCTGCCGGAAATGGCGCTGGAAGGCGGTGACCACCTCCTGCATGTGTCCGTCGAACGTGCCCGTCACCGGCTGGTCGTAGCCGTAGAGCGCGAGCATCGCCTGCAGGGCCTCGATCGGTTGCCCGGAATCGCCGGCGGCGAAGAAGCGCCCGTCGCGTAAGGGGGTTTCCGGCACGTGATGGCCGACGCCGGCGGCCGCGAGACGAGCCCAGGGGAAATTCTCGCCCGGATCCTCCTTGCGGCCGGGCGCGATGTCGGAATGGGCGAGCACGCGGTCCGCCGGGATGGCCCAGCGTGAGACGATGTCGTGCGAAAGCGCGGTCACGGCGGCGATCTGCGCCTCCGGGTAGGGCGGCAGGCCGCCGGCATGGCCGGGATGGACGAGCTCGATACCGAGCGAACGCGAGTTGACGTCGCGCTCCCCGTGCCAGGACGCGCGCCCGGCATGCCAGGCGCGCCGCCCCTCCGGCACCATCTGCAGCACCGTGCCGTCCTCCAGCACGACGTAGTGGGCGGAGACTTCGGCGATCGGGTCGGCGAGCCGCTGCAGCGCGGCCCCCGCACTCGCCATGCCGGTGTAGTGAAGGATCAGCATGTCCGGTCGCGGGCCGAGGCGCTCGCCGTGATTGGGCGAGGGCATGATCCGGACGGCGAGGGCGCTGTCCGGCGTCATGGCAGGCCGCTTTCCGACGCGGTGCCGTTCTCCGCCAGGATGCGGTCGTGGGCCGCGTTGACCGCCGCGAGCCGCTTCGTGGCGATCGCCACCGCTTCCGGCGGCAGGCCGCGGGCGATGGCGCGATCGGGATGGTTCTCGGCGACGAGTTGCCGGTGACGGGCCTTCACCGTCGCCGCGTCGGCCCCGTGCTCCAGCCCGAGAACGAGGTACGGATCGTCCGAGAGCCGGACGTGCCGGGCGGCGATGCGGCGAAACGCGGGATCCGTGAACCCGAAGATCTCGGCGACGGACCGGAGGTAGGCCTCCTCAGCCTGATGGATCGCCCCATCGGCGGTGGCGATGTGGAACAGGCCGTCGAGGACGTCCTCCAGCAGCGAAGGCTCGTCGTGGAAGGCATTGGCGAGCTGCCGCGCATAGGCCTCGTAGCCGCTGGTCGTCCGCTTCGCCAGGTCGAACAGCCGGGTGACGCGGGCGCGCTCCGCCTCTCCGACCTGCACGACCTTGCCGAAGGCCTCGACTTCCGAGGGGGTCACCACGCCATCGGATTTCGCCATCTTGGCGGCGAGCGCCACGAGGCCGGTGGTGAACACCACGTCGCGCGGCATCGGGCCGAACAACGCGCCTTCGCGATCGACGAGGTAATGTCCGGCCAGTCCGCCGACGAGCGCCCCGAGCGGGCCACCGATCGCGAGACCGATCCCTGCGCCGCCGAGCTTGCCCCAGACCCCCGAACTCATCGGGCGCCCGCAGGAACGTTTCGGAGATTCGGCACGATCACCGGCAGGCCTCTTCGCGATGCCGGCGGAATCCGAGCGTTCCCGCGACGACAGGCGGCCGGGGATACAGGCTCCGTCGGAAACGCGGAAGGGCCGAAGCACGCAGCTCCGACCCTTCGACGTTCCGTCAGCGCAGAGGCTTCGGGTCTTCAGCGGCAGTACACGTCGCCATAGGCGTCGCGGTAGGTGCCGTAGGGGCAGCGCGGTGCGGTCGAGGCGCCGACGATGGCGCCGCTCGCGCCGCCGATCGCCGCACCGGCGAGTGCGCCGCCGGCGCGACCTGTGGCGGCGCCGCCGATC
>CAZZZJ010000255.1:0-5357 GCA_964658355.1 Beijerinckiaceae bacterium | reverse complement strand
ATCCCATCCGAACCAAGCCCGTGCCGTCGATCAGACCGCGCGGGCTTCGTCGTGCCCGCTTCATCGCATCGGCGGCACAGCCTGCATGCCCTGGACCCGGTGCCGCGTCAGCCGCAGCCCGGACCTTCCGGTCGTGGATGCCCCTGAGTCCCATCGATGCGCTCGCGGTCGAGGAATCCGGGCGTTTTGCCGCCCCGTCGTCGTAGCCCCGGATCCGCTGGCCGTCGACAAGTACAGGCGTTCAACCCCAGCACCAATTCTCCTGAGGTCCTCAACCTTCGACGACATTAGACGGGCAGGCGGGGTCATCGTCGGCGCCGACAGTGACCCCAGTTGCAGTCCAAAGTCATTATCCCTCGCAATGTTTCAGCTCCGTTCTCGGACGGGATCATGATTGGAGGCTTTTTAGAGCCCGGCTCGGCGATTGGTGACTTCGGTGCCCGCAAGGCAGGCTCGGTGCGTTGAGCGAACATCGCGATCATTCCTTCCTCAAGCGGCGCGGACCTTCGCAAGGAAACGCGCGACCTCGACGTCCAGATGATCAGATTGCTGCGACAGGTCGGAGGCGGCCGTGAGAACCTGAGCCGCCGCGCTGCCGGTCGCTGCCGAGGCCATGGCGACGCCGGCGATGTTCGACGTCACCTCGCCGGTGCCGGTCGATGCCTGGGCTACATTGCGCACGATCTCCTGGGTGGCCGCGCCCTGCTGCTCCACCGCCGCGGCGATGGAGGTGGAGACCGCGTCGATCTCTCGGATGCGGTCGGCGATGCTCCCGATGGCGCCGACCGCCCGCGACGTCACGGATTGGATGTGCTCGACGTGGGCGCCGATCTCGCCCGTAGCCTTGGCCGTCTGGTTGGCCAGTTCCTTGACCTCGGCGGCGACGACCGCGAAGCCGCGCCCCGCCACACCGGCACGCGCCGCCTCGATGGTGGCGTTCAGGGCCAGTAGGTTCGTCTGCGAGGCGATGATGGCGATCACCTGCACCACCTCGCCGATGCGGCCCGCGGCCTCGCTGAGCTCGCGCACGGTCAGCGCAGTCGCGTCAGCGTCGCTGACCGCACAGTGCGCCAGACCGACCGCACCGGTGACCTGACGCCCGATTTCCTGCACCGAGACGCCGAGCTCCTCGGCGGCTGCGGCGACGGTCGCGACGTTGGAGGCGGCCTGCTCGGCGGCCGCGGCCACGGTGGTGGCCTGGCTCGCCGTCTCGGTCGCGGTTCCGGCCATGCCCTGAGACGTCGCCTGAAGCTGGGTGGCGGCCGCGGTCACGCCGGCGACGATGCCCCCGACCGCCGCCTCGAAGCCGTCTGCCATCGCCTCCAGGTCGGCGCGGCGACGCGCCTCGGCCTCGACCTTAGCCCGGGCGGCATCGGCTTCGACGCCCGCGGTCCGAGCCAGGCCCGCACGGAACACCTCGACGGCCCGGGCCATGGCCCCGACTTCGTCGCGACGCGTGATGCCGGGAACCTCGGCCTCGGTGTCGCCCGCGGCCAGGCGGCGCATCGTCCCCTCAAGCCCCCGCAGGGGGGTCATCGCGCGGCGCAGGGCGACCCAGAGCACCGAAGCGCCGAGCAGGCAAAGGAACGCGCCGATGCCGGCCGCCCGCAGCACCGTCTCGTCGAGCGCGGACAGGTAGTCGGCCTTGCGCACGCCGACGAAGAGGATACCGAGCGGGTCGCCCTCGGCGTCCAGGATGGGCTGGTAGGAGGCGAGGTAGGTGGCGCCGAGGATCTCGGCCTCGCCGCGATAGGCTTCGCGCCGTCCGAGAACGGCATCGCGCGCGGGACCGGCGGCGAGCTTGGTGCCCGTCGCGCGGTGGCCGTTGGCGTCGACAATGTTGGTGGCGATGCGGGTGTCGCCCAGGAACACGGTGGCGGTACCGCCCTGGATGTCCTTCACGCGCTGAAGGGCGGGCTCGGCCTCGTCGATGATGTGCGATCCGACGAGGAGACGGCCGTTCTCGACCCTGAACCCCGTTCCGCCGCCCTCGTCGGTCAGGGTCGCCTGGAGCAGCTTCATGTTGCGGTCGAGCGCGGCGCCGCCCCGGCGCAGCATGTCGGATCGCATGTCGAACAGCGTGAGGCCGAGCGCCCCGACGCAAGCGAGCACGATGAGCACCGCGCCGATCAGGCTGATGCGGGTGCTGAGGGTGAGCGAGCGGCGGTCGCGCAGAAAGTTCGGCATGATGTCCTCGGTAGCCCGCGAGCGTTACAGGCACGGCGGGTGATGGAGGGCCCTTCTATTTTGCTTGGGGCTGCTGTTTTCCTAGGCGGAACATGGAAAACTCGTTAAATTACTTTAATAATTGAACTATAAGCTGCCATTTCATCACTTCTTTCACCAGATGGCCGGGGAATGATGCGTCGGATCTCATTCGACCCCGTCCCGTTCAACGACGCGGGCGACGGGGCTCAGTCGCGGCTGGCGGCAGCCATGATGCCGACCAGCAAGATCGGCAGGCGCGAGAGGGTCACGTACACGGGTAGGCTGACCAAGCGGCCTCCCCTTCAGGCGTCGACCTGGAAGGCCACGAGCGGAGCCTCGACCGTGAACGACAACCCCTCGGGCGCGTAGGCGATGTCGACGACGCCCCCGACCTGGCCAGCGAGCCCGCGCTCGATCAGGCGGCTGCCGAACCCCTTCCGCGAGGGCGGCTCGACCGGCGGTCCTCCATGCTCCCGCCATGTCAGGTGCAGCCGCGCCGACTCGCCCTCACCGCGGATCTCCCATCCGAGGTCGACTCGCCCGACGTGGTTCGACAGCGCGCCGTACTTGACCGCGTTCGTCGCGAGCTCGTGCAGCATCAGCGAGAGCGACAAGGCGACCTTGCCGCCGATGTGCACCTCCGGCCCTGACAGGTCGAAACGACCAGCACCGTTCGAGCCGAGGTGCAGGGCGCGACGAACCACGTCGTGAATGGGACTGCTGCCGATCTGCCCGTCGAGGAGGAGGTCGTGCGATTGCCCCATCGCGGCGAGGCGGCCGGCGAGGACCTCGCTCGCGGCCGCGAGGTCGGTCGCCGATCGCATGGTCTGGGTGGCGATGGCCTGCACCATGGCGAGCAGGTTCTTGAACCGGTGCCCGATCTCGCTCATCCGCAGCTGCTTCTGCTCCTCGGCGGCGATCCGTCCAAGCGCCAGCCGCGTCCGTTCCGCGATGGCCTTCGCGAAGGCGACGTCCTCCCTCGTCCACGTCCGGGGCGCCGCATCGTGCAGGCACAGGACACCGACCAAGCGCCCGTCGGCCATCGCCGGCACGTTGACGAGGGCGGCGACCTCGTAGCGCGCGAGCGCGTTCAGGCACGACGCGGTACGCGGATCGGTGCGCACGTCCGGGATGACCACGGTCTCGCCCCGGCGCAGGTCCTCGACATAGCGGCCGTAATCCGCGTAGCGGTGGCGCCCGACCACGCTAGGCCGCCCCGGTCGGGTCCAGTCCCGGTCGAAACGGATCTCGCTTTCGGAGACGTCGACGATGCCATAGGCCGCCCTCGTGAGGTGCAGCCCCCAGACCGCGGCCTGTGCCGCTTCCGCAGCGACGTCATCCGGCCTATCGAGTTCCCTCAGGCGGTCACCCAGGCACGTGAGCGCCGCCTGCCGCTCCCCGGCCCGCCTCGCCGCCGTTTGGTCGCGCGAGATGGCCAGGAGGCGCTCGGGGCGGCCGTCGGCGCCGTTGATCGGGGTGACCACCACGTCCCAGAACTTCGGGACGCCCTGCTTGGTGTCGGCCCAGCCCTCGAACCGGCCGACGCCCCCCGCCCGAGCGGCCGCCACGGCGCCTCGCACCATGGCCGTGTCCGGTCCCGACCAGAACCGGTCCCATGGCTTGCCGGCGACGTCGCCGAGATCCTCGATCCCCAGGGTGCGCAGGCCGGCGTCGTTCATGAAGCTCAGTCTGCCTTCGAGGTCGAGCACCTTGATGCAGTCCTGGGACGCCGCGAGCACGCTCTTGAGGAAAGCCTCGTTCGCCCGGTGTTCGGCCGCGGACTTCTCCTGGTTCCGCATGGTGCGCCGTGTCTCCATCAAGGCCATGACCTGCTCGCCAAGCGTCCGCAGGATCTCGGCCTGCACCGCCGTGAGGCCGCCGTCGCGCGGCTCGCGGTCGATGACGCAGAGGGTGCCGAGACCGTGCCCCGACGGGCTCCGAAGAGGCGCCGCCGCATAGAAGCGCATCGCCGACGGACCCGTGACTGCGAGGTTCGTCCGCGTCCGTGGGTCCTGGGTCAGGTCGGGGATGACGAGCAGGGCCGTCTCGCGCAAAGCGTGGACGCAGATCGAGTGGTCGAGCGGCGTCTCCGCCTGATCGAAGCCGACCCGGGCCTTGAATTGCTGCCGGTCGGAGGCGACGAGGGTGATCATTCCAACCGGCGTGCCGCAGAGTTGCGTCGCAAGGCGCACGATGGTGTCGAAAGCCGCCTCCTGGCACGTGTCAAGAATGTCGTACCCGAGGAGGGCCTCCAACCGCGCGGCATCGGAGACGGGCGGGGAATCGCGGACGTCCGCGCTTAGTGAAGGATAGAATTCCGCTTCCATCGCCCTGGTACGGCCATCGGGCCGCTGGCTGTGGTCGGGATCGAGGGCCTCCATGGCGCCCCCATTCGAGCCTTCAGGCTGATCGATGCTCGACGGACCGGCCTCGGTCGCAACCGGTCCGCTCTGACATGAGATGGCATCCCCTTCGATGCCTTGGGAACCCGATGGTTCGACGACCGAGATACGTTGGAGGTCCGTAGAGCCGCCTTCGACCAGGCGAGCGTCTTCCACGAGCTGGCGATTGCCCACCTTTCGAAGCTCCGCTGCATTTGAGCCTCGAATTGGATACCGCGGGCCCTATACAATTGCAAACAACTCGTCTTCATCATCAAAAAACGAAACGAAAACTATCTTTTAGGACGAATATCTTACTGAGATCGATGAATGGTATAAAAACCTTCACCTGCTGAGGGTGACACATCCACCGATGCACCGGCTCGGTCCGACCACACCGCATGGGTCGCTCCGGAGTGAAACCGTCGATCCACCGCGGTGCGCGATCGTACAGGGAACCACCTGATCCGCCGGCCCTCACGAAGACGATGGCGGTCCGGGCCTGGCACCGGAAAATGTTCGAGGAAGGCCCGGGCGGCACCACGGTGCGCGAGGCCGGCCGAGGGTGATCGGCTCGCCCCATACTATGGCCAGGGCCTGAGGCGTCGCCACCATTCCATCGGCGTCACGGATCGTGGGTAACGCCCGCTTGCGCGTTTCCACAAAGGCGCGTCGCAGTGGGGAACCCTGATCGTTGCACGCCTCTCATGGTTCCGTCGGGCGGTGAACGCCGGTTGTCGCGTTGCAGGACAAGGCCGCCGCAAATGA
>CAZZZJ010000254.1:4204-5370 GCA_964658355.1 Beijerinckiaceae bacterium | reverse complement strand
GGTCCCAGCCGACAGCAGGCGGACCTTCGCCGCTTCGAGCCGGGCCGCATCCGCCGGCGAGACGCCGCCATTGTCGAAGGCGAAGACCGGATGCGGGCCATCGGCGTAGCGCCGAAGGATGTCGTCGATCTGGTCTCGGCTCGCGTGAAACAGGGTCAAGCCGATGGCCAGCATCTTTCACATCCAGGACAGATCGCGGCCGGCGCGGCGTTCGAGCCGATAGAGGAAGCCGGATCGCAACGCGAGACCCGGCCGTCGATCGGCGCCGGATGCGCGGAACGAACTCCTCGCATCGCGGACCGTCGCGATCCGGGCCTTCGCCGCGACGCGCATCCCCGATCGCGCCGCGACGGATACGTGGGACATCTGCACACGTCAAACCGTCCGGGCCGCGCCGGTCCCGTGCGGACCGGCAACTCGGCGCCCTTCGGCGCGGTCAGCGCTGGCCGAAGGTCGGATCCTTGAACAGGTCCTTGTACTCCCGCGGCTGCGAGCGCCAGTACTGCTTCGGCGCCCGCACCGTCTCGCCGAGCTCGGCCGCCGCGTGCCAGGGCCAGCGCGGATCGTAGAGGATCGCGCGTGCCAGCGAGATCGCGTCCGCCCTGCCCTCGGCCAGGATCGCCTCGGCCTGGGCCGGTTCGGTGATCAGCCCGACCGCGATGGTCGCGAGACCGGTCTCGGCCTTGATCCGCTCGGCGAAGGGCACCTGATAGCCCGGCCCGAGCTTGATCGCCTGCTTCGGAGAGACGCCGCCCGTGGAGACGTGGATCGCGGGCGAGCCGGCGCGCTTGAGGCGGTGGGCGAGCTCGACCGTCTCGTCGAGATCCCAGCCGTCCTCGACCCAATCGGTGGCGGAGACGCGCATCCAGACCGGGAGACCCGCCGGCACGGCCTCCCGCACCGCCTCGAACACCTCCAGGGGAAACCGCATCCGGTTCTCCAGGCTGCCGCCATAGGCATCGGTCCGCTCGTTGGCGAGCGGCGACAGGAACTGGTGCAGCAGGTAACCGTGGGCACCGTGCAGTTCGAACGCCTCGATCCCGAGCCGCACCGCGCGCACGGCCGTCGCGACGAACTGGTCACGGATGCGCCGCAGATCGGCGGCGTCGAGGGCGTGCGGCGGAACCTCGCCGTCGCCGTGGGCGAGCGCGGACGGCGCCTCGGTG
>CAZZZJ010000254.1:0-4104 GCA_964658355.1 Beijerinckiaceae bacterium | reverse complement strand
GGCGTGCGGCGGAACCTCGCCGTCGCCGTGGGCGAGCGCGGACGGCGCCTCGGTGCGCCAGCCGTAGGGCGCGTCCGGTGCGATCTGCTGTCCGCCGGCCCATGGCGTCTGGCTCGATGCCTTGCGGCCGGCATGGGCGATCTGGATGCAGATCGGGATCGGCGCATATTCGCGGATCGCCGACAGCACCCGGCCGAGCGCCCGCTCGCAACCGTCGGAATAGAGGCCCAGGTCCCAGGCCGTGATCCGCGCCTCGGCGGAGATCGCCGTCGCCTCGAGCGTCAGCAATCCGGCGCCGGACATCGCGAGCTGCCCGAGATGCATCATGTGCCAGTCGGTCGCCTCGCCGTCGCGGGCCGAGTACTGGCACATCGGCGCGATCAGGATGCGGTTCTCCAGCGTCAGGTCGTCGAGCTTGAGCGGTTCGAACAGGCGTGCGGTCATCGGCGGCTCCGTGGGCAGGTGCTCGCACGTGTGTGCCGCACTCTCGAAACCGATGCCAGCGCGGCGCGTCATGCCTGAGCCCCAAACGCCGAAGCGGCTCGGATCAGTCCTCTCCGATCCCCCGCGCCTTCAGGCTCTCGCCGATCTCGTCGAGCACGCCGGCGTCGTCGATCGTCGCCGGCATCGTCCAGGGCTCGTGGTCTGCGATGCGCTTCATCGTGGCGCGCAGGATCTTGCCCGAGCGCGTCTTCGGCAGCCGTTGCACGGTCAGGGCGAGCTTGAACGCGGCCACCGGCCCGATCTCGTCGCGGACCTTGGCGACCAGCTCGCGTTCGATCTCGGCAGGATCGCGCGCGACCTGCGCCTTGAGGACGACGAAGCCGCAGGGCGCCTCGCCCTTCAACGCGTCGCGGATGCCGATGACGGCGCATTCCGCGACGTCGGGATGGGAGGACAGCACGGCCTCCATGCCGCCGGTGGAGAGCCGGTGGCCGGCGACGTTGATGATGTCGTCGGTCCGCCCGAGCACGGTGATGTAGCCGTCCGCATCGATCACGCCGGCATCCGAGGTGTCGTACCAGCCGGGGAAGGTCTCGAGGTAGCTCGACCGCATGCGCGCGTCCGAGCCCCACAGCGTCGGCAGGCAGCCGGGCGGCAGCGGCAGGCGGATCGCGATGGTGCCCATCGTGCCGGGCGGCACCGGCTTGCCGCCCTCGTCGAGGACCCGCACGTCGTAGCCCGGCATCGGCACGCAGGTGCTGCCGTGCTTGACCGGCAGCAGCCCCAGGCCGACCGGGTTGCCGGCGATCGGCCAACCGGTCTCCGTCTGCCACCAATGGTCGATCACCGGGCGGTCGATCACCCGCTCGGCCCAGGCGACCGAATCCGGATCGGCGCGTTCGCCGGCGAGGAACAGGGTGCGGAAGCGCGAGAGGTCGTGGCCGGCGACATGCGCGCCCTTCGGATCCTCCTTCTTGATCGCCCGGAGCGCCGTCGGCGCGGTGAACAGGCAGACGGTGCCGGTCTCGGCGACCACCCGCCAGAACGCGCCGGGATCGGGCGTGCCGACCGGCTTGCCCTCGTAGAGGACCGTCGTGCAGCCGTGCAGGAGCGGCGCGTAGACGATGTAGGAATGCCCGACCACCCAGCCGATGTCGGAAGCGCAGAAATACGTCTCGCCGGGCTGGACGCCGTAGAGGTTGGGCATCGACCAGGCGAGCGCCACGAGATAGCCGCCGGTGTCGCGCACCACCCCCTTTGGCCTGCCCGTGGTGCCGGAGGTGTAGAGCACGTAGAGCGGATCGGTCGCCGCCATCGCGACGCATTCCGTCGTCCGGCCTTTCGCCGCGGCGACCGCCTCCGCCCAGTCGCGGTCGCGGCCCGCGACGAGGGTCGCGACGCCTTGCGGGCGTTGCAGGATCAGGCAGGCTTCGGGCCGGTGCCTGGCAATGCCCAGCGCCGCATCCAGCAACGGCTTGTAGGCGACGACCCGGTTCGGCTCGATGCCGCAGGATGCGGCCAGGATCACCTTCGGCGCCGCATCCTCGATCCGGACGGCGAGCTCGTTGGCGGCGAAGCCGCCGAACACGACCGAATGCACCGCGCCGATCCGGGCGCAGGCCAGCATCCCGAACAAAGCCTCCGGAACCATCGGCATGTAGAGGATCACCCGGTCGCCCCGGCCGACCCCGAGGTCGGTGAGGACCGCCGCCAGCGCCGAGACCTCGGCGAGGAGCGCTGCATAGGTGATCGCCCGCTTGGTCGCCGTGACCGGCGAATCGTAACGGATGGCGACCTGATCGGCCCTGCCGCCGGCCACATGCCGGTCGACCGCGTTCCAGCAGGCGTTCAGCGCGCCGTCGGGGAACCAGCGGCCGTAGGGCCCTAGATTGGCATCGAAGGCGCGGGTCGGGCGCGTCGTCCACTCGATCGCTTGCGCCGCTTCGAGCCAGAACGCCTCGGGGTCTCGCTCCGCGGCGGCATGCACTTCGGCGTAACGCCCCGGCAACGGTGCGACGACGGCGGTGTCGGCGGGCGGCATGGCGGCTCCTCGGAAGCGGCAACCTCGTCCAGGGCCGCCTTTGCGGCGACCGTACCAGAACCGCAGCCGCGGCAAGCGCCCTGACCGGCATAAAAATGCCGCGCCGTCGAGGACGGCGCGGCGAAGCTCGGTGTCGTCGTTCGAATCAGGGCCTTCAGTGCACCGTCTCTGCGCCGGCCTGCAGCCGGTTGATCTCATCCTTGAGAAGAAGCTTTCGCCGCTTCAGCTCCGCGATGCGAAGGTCGTCCTCGGACGGCCTCAGCGTCGCTTGGTGGATTTCCCGTTCGAGCGCCTCGTGCTTCCGGGTGAGCTGGCTCAGATGCGTCTGCAGCGACATGAGTCCTGTCTCCTGTCATCGTTCCGACGGGGTTGAATCTGGCACATGTGGAGCCGGCTGTCGAAGGCAATCCTCGGGGTATGCCTCACGAATGCTTGCGGCGCGTGCTTGCCGCTCGGGCAAGCCTGACGCATGCTCGCCGAAGGACGAGGCGGGCTTCGAAGGCGACGATGACGGTTGAGTTGGTCCCGGATGAGCAGTCCGAGCTGGACGTCGAGCTGGCGCGGTTGAAGCAGGAGCACCGCGATCTCGACAGCGCGATCGACGCCCTGGAGCGCAACGTGGCCGGCGACCAGTTGCAGATCCAGCGCCTGAAGAAGCGCAAGTTGACCCTGCGCGACAGGATCGCCTTCGTCGAGGACCAGATCACGCCCGACATCATCGCCTGATGCCGGTGGACGCCACGGCGCCTCGCCTTGCCGTGCCGGGTCGGCGCCTGTAAGCGGCGAGCTTGCCAGCGGCGGATCGGGGTTTTCGGGCCCCCCACGCGATGAAGATGGGTTTGACGCGGATGGTGCCGGCGCCTGCGGTCGCGATCATCATGGGCAGCCAGTCCGACTGGGCGACCATGCGGAACGCCGCCGAGACCCTCGACGCGCTCGGGGTCACCTACGACGCGCGGATCGTCTCGGCGCACCGCACACCCGATCGGCTCGTGGCCTTCGCCAAGGGCGCCAAGGCGGCCGGCATCAAAGTCGTGATCGCGGGCGCGGGCGGCGCGGCCCACCTGCCGGGCATGGCTGCGGCCATGACGAGCCTGCCGGTCTTCGGCGTGCCGGTGGAATCCAAGGCGCTGTCGGGACAGGACAGCCTGCTGTCGATCGTGCAGATGCCGGCCGGCATCCCGGTCGGAACCCTCGCCATCGGCCGGGCCGGCGCGGTGAACGCCGCGCTCCTGGCCGCTGCCGTCCTCGCCCTGTCCGACGAAGCCCTCGCAGCGCGCCTGGATGCGTGGCGCGCGGCCCAGACCGCATCCGTCGCCGAGCGGCCGGAGACCGAGAACCCGTGACCACGAAGACCATCGCGCCCGGCTGCACCCTCGGCATCGTGGGCGGCGGCCAGCTCGGCCGCATGATCGCTCTCGCGGCGGCCAATCACGGCCTCAAGGTCCACGTCTACTGCCCGGACGCCGACAGCCCGGCCTTCGCCGTCGCGGCCGCGACCACCTGCGCGGCCTACGACGATGCCGACGCGCTGTCGCGCTTCGCGAAGAGCGTCGACGTGGTGACCTACGAGTTCGAGAACATCCCCCGCGAGACCGCCGACCTGCTGGCGGCCCACG
>CAZZZJ010000253.1:0-5372 GCA_964658355.1 Beijerinckiaceae bacterium | reverse complement strand
GGCGTGGCCGGTGCGGCCGAGGAGACCGGGGCGGCGGCGAGCCAGGTGCTGGGCGCGGCTTCCGAGCTCTCGCGCCAGTCCGAGCACCTCACCGCCGAGGTCGGCCGCTTCCTCGCAACCGTGCGCGCCGCCTGATTTCGGCGGATCGGCCGCGCGGCCGATCCGCAGTCACGGCGTCAGAGCATTTTTGAAGCGAGGTGGATCCCGGCTCGCGTCAAGAAAATGCGACCCCGCAACACGTCGAAGCCCGCAGGGCAGCGAGCTGAAGACTTCACAGGCCTGACCGGGAGATGCGTCACGCGCATCGATCCTCAGGCCGGTACGGCCTGGATCACGTTGCGCAAGATTCCCAGCCCGACGATCTCCGACTCCATCACATCGCCCGGCTTCAGAAATTCCGGCGGCTTGCGCGCGTTGCCGATACCGGGAGGTGTCCCGGTGGCGATGATGTCGCCAGGAACGAGGGTGAGGCCTTTCGACAGCTCGGCGATGATGCGGGCGACCTTGAAATACATCTGGGCGGTCGAGGCGTCCTGTTTCAACACGCCGTTGACGCGGGTGAGGAGATGGAGGTTCGAGGGATCGAGGTCGGATGAAGGTACGATCCATGGGCCGATCGGTCCGTATCCGTCCAGGCTCTTGCCCTTGAACCACTGTCCGCCATGCAGCTTGATCTGCATGTCGCGCGCCGTGGTGTCGTTGATCACGCTGTAGCCGAACACGTGGGCCATGGCGTCGGCCTCTTCGATGTTGCGCCCGGCCGTGCCGATGATCACGGCGAGCTCGACCTCCCAGTCGATCGCCGTAGAAACCGAGGCGTCGAAGGGAATCGGGTCGTAGGGTCCGTTGATCGTGTTGACGCCCTTGGTGAAGAACACGGGGTGCGCCGGGTACTCGGCGTTCGTGCCGCGGACGGCCTGCCCCTCGGCGAAATGCTCCAGGTAGTTCCAGCCGACCGCGTAGATGTTGCGCGTCGGGGCCGGGATCGGTGCCAGCAGGCGCACCGTCTCGACCTGCGGGCCATCGCCTGCGGCCGCGACGCGGCGCACGGCGTCGAGCGCGGCTGGCCCGGCCGCGATGAGCGAGACCATGTGCGTGGGATCGACACCCGGCACCGCGGCCCGCGTCAGGTCGACGACGCGCCCATCCGAGCGGACCACGCCGAGGCGCGGCGTGCTGCCCGCGTCGGGCGCGAAGGTGACGAGACGCAGCGCGTCGCCGGCGGGCGGCGGTATCGGGTGGCCGGAGCCCGAGCCAGGGGCCTGCGCCGAGGCCGAGCCGACAAAGGCCCCGACCGCCGTAGCGGCCGCGGTAAGGTGCAGGAAGTCGCGCCGGGTGCTCATCGATGTTCCTCCGCCGCGCTCGCCCTTCGTCGGGGCCAGTCGCGCGCGGTAATTTTGTATTCATCCAACGATGGATGCAATCGGCTTGTGGCCTGCCGGCCTTGCACGTCCGTGCCCGGCCCATCGCACGATCTCAGGTTAAGCAGCCTCGACCAGGGCCAGGACGCGATCCGCAAGGCGATCGGTGTCGACCGAAACGAGCCCGTCGCGGAGGAGCACCGCCTCTGCGTCGCCTTACGACCGAGGCGAACGGCGTCGTCGGGCCGGTGTATCCGAAGGCCTGCCGGTTCTGCTGACGATGCGGGAGGAATGCGGACGTGGATGGAAGTGCCGGTGGAGGCGGCGTTGCAGCGTCAGCGCCTCTTACTGGAGGAAGCCCTGCGCGAGGTCGCCCGCGGCAAGCGGAGCGATGCCAGCGATCCCTGACGGCGTTGCGTTCGACCCATCGCCGTTCGCCTGCGCGACGGCGGGCGTCCCCCGGACGCGTTGATTCCGAGCAAGGATCGGGATCAACGCACAAGGGTCATCGTGGTCGGCTCAGCCCTTCAGGCAGGTGCTCATGAAGCTCCGGCGCGCGGCGCCTTTCAGGCTCTTGCCCGATGCGTCGACGTTGCAGCTCTTCATCTTCGCCTGCTGCGGTGTGAGCTCCTTGGCCGGCGCAGCGCTCTTGCCGGCCAGGCAATCGGCCATGAAGCCCTTGCGCGCGCTGCCGGCGAGCTTCTGCGAGCCCGCGTCGGCGTTGCAGGTCTTCATCCGGTCGCGCTGAGCGGCCTGCGCCTCCGACGGCGCCGAAGTCTGTGCGGCGGCCGGGACGACGAGACTGAGAACGATCGGCAGGACGAGGCTGTACGCACGCATGATGAGATTGCTCCGGGACAAGTTGTCCGACGGTAGCACTACTTCGATCGCTCGACCATGACTGAAGCAGTCAGTTCCTAGACTGGGGCGCCATTTCCTGGCGTGCCGATGCGATCAGGCGGTCGCCGTCCTCCCGCAGCAGCAGGCGATCCGCGACGAGGGCATCGACCGATTTCGCCACCGCCGCGACGTAGGCATCCGCGCTCGCGTAACGTTCGTCCAGCGACAGGCGCGGGTCGCCGGCTGCCTCCCGTTCGGCCCGCGTGCGCGCGAACGGGATCTGGCTGCCTTCGCGATCGCACAGGGCGCCGGCCGGGAACGGATCGGCGTAGAGGTTCCAGCCCGTGAAGGTCGCGCGCGGGGCGGCGACGGCGGGCAGACGGATGCCGGCCACGTCGTTGCCGTCCGCATCGACCCGCGGCACCAGTGGCCGGTACTGCGGCCCGGTCTCGGGGCGCGGATCGACATAGGTGGCGAACCGCGCGATCGCGTTCGGCGTCGTCGGCACGGGAACCCCGACCAGGAACGGAAAACCGGCGTCGGCGGCCTCCACCAGCGTGCCGTCCGATAGGCGGGGGACCCGGCTGTCCGGCGGAGCCTTGCCTGCGGTCACCCACTCTTCGAGCGCGACGAGCAGCGCTCGCAGGGCCGGGGCCGGGTTCAGGGTGCTGCGCAGGTTCGCGCATGCCCCCTTGGTCGAGGTCATGCCGGCGCGACCGTAATGGAACCCGCTGGAGACCAGGAAGGCGCGCGACGTCTCGGGCAGCGACACGTCGGACCGGCCGAGCGGATCCGTGGTGAGCATCGAGGCGCCCTTCTGCCAGTACTCGGTGCCGGTGTTCACCTCGATCAGGAGCGGATCGAAGCCGTCGTCGCGCAGGAGCGCGCCCGTCCGGCCGGTGACCGGGTCGTGCTGCCGGGCGGTCGAGAACGGGAAGGCGTTCTCGGGATAGAGGTGGTCTTCGTGCTGCGTGTTGGTGCGGGACGGCTGTCCGAACCGGGTGTTGAGGAAGATGCCGCCGACGCCCGCGATGTGCGAGAGCATGCCGTCGAAGACCCGGCGGCCGGCCTCGTCGCGGTTGAAGCCTTGGGAGACGAAGTCGCGCAGATAGCGACCGCTCTGCGAGATGCCGAGGGCGACGGCGTGCCGGATGGTGCCGCCGGCCGGGTTCGCCCCGTCGGTTGTGCCGCCGCGCAGATAGGCCACCACGTCCCGCGTCGCGGCGAAGCCGATGCCGAGCACCTTCGGTTCGGTGGCCTGGTAGGTGAGTTCGTAGAGCGACCCCGGCAGCGGCTTGCTGCCCTTCGGGAGCAGCTCCAGTTGCCGCGGCGTGGCGTAGTGCCAGGCGTCGGCCGGAACGGGTCGGGGCGGATCGCCCTCCCGACGACGGACGGTGAGCTGCGCGTCGGCCTTGTCCGGGCTGGCGGCCTTGAAGGTGAGGTAGAACGGCGCCTCGGGCGGCCCGCGCGTCGCGCTGACGAGCTCGTCGCGCACCGTCTCGACGATCGGCTTGCCGTCGCGCGTGGCGACCGGGACGTCGATGGCCATGCCGCCCTGCTGCCGCAACGCGTCCGCCTCCCATCCCGACCAGACGATCGTGTCGCCACGGCGCAGCACCAGCGCGGTGCCCGCGTCGGCCGCACTGCGCGGATCGTTGACCGCCTGCGCCGCCTGGGCCGGCGCGTCGAGCACCCAGTTGAACAGGAACTTGCGGCCGCGGTTCAGCACCTCGAACAGCAGCGTGCCGCTGCCGCGGGCGGGATCCTTCGGCCGAAGCATGAACAGGTCGGTCTGGTACGCGACCATGCCGTTCGCATTGCGCGGCGCCAGCGCGATGTCGACGATGTCCGCATTGGCCGGGTCCGCCGGGTCGAGTTCGCCGCGCGCGGTGCCGACGACGCGCTCGTAGGCGCCGGCCGCACCGAACGCCGCCCCGTCTGCGAAGGGCTCGACCGCCGTGACGTCGATCGCGACGATCCGGGCTTGCGCGGGCGCGACGCACAGGGCGCAGCCGAGCGCGGCGATGACGGCGCCACTGGTTCGCATGATCACTCCCGCGGTCCGGCTCGAAGGTGGCCGGTGCGGTCAGCAACCACATGCGAGCGCGAGCGTCGAGGGGACAGACCGCCAGCCAGCTTCGATCCGCGCCGACCTGTCAGGTGAGGCAGTCCGGACGCCGCATCTGCACAGGATGCAAGGGAGGACTCGGACCCTGCCACCGCAGAGGCTCGATCACGGACCGCCTCCCGCGCGAGGCGTCATGTCGGCCGATAAGGCCAAGTAGCATCGAGGGATCGGTCTTGTTTGCGCACCAGTCCGCATGAAAGATCGAACACCGATCAGATTGCCGGCGCCGTCATGATCCTCGTCCGAAGATTGGGTCGTGCGGCATGACTTATCGGACGAACTCTCAGCGATCTCATGCATCGGCGAGGGCTGGCGTGGCGGTCGCGCCGACCGGCGGGCTTCAGACACTGGCCCTTTTTAGGTGCTGATGGCGCCTTCTTCATTTGGACTTCTGTACTGAGAATCAGGTGCCGCCCGTAAATCCGTGACGCCTCGCGGGAAGCGGCATGTATATGAACGGATACTCTCCCTATATTCATTGGTGTATGGCGTAAAATCTAGTGTCAGATTTATTTTATCACATATCTATTCATATTAACGAAATTTTTGTATCAACGACATCTATGGAAATAACTTTTTCTGCAAATTCTTTTGGTAAACTTATGAAGCAATAAATTCCATTTCTTAAATTGACTTTTGCGTAGAAAGTCTTTCCGGATATATCCTTAACTAAAGATGATTGATCTTCGATGTATTGTAATATAAATCCATCACCAAGTTCTGTTTTTACGCCATGCGTATTAGTGGTATAACTTCTTTGAAAATATGTAAGTAGGGGAATTCTTTCTCTAAAATGCATGAGATCATTAACAATTTTGACGAGGAGTTTTTCACCTATTTGAATTATTGGCATAGAGTTTAGCCTCGCGGCGCTGGAGTGGTTTGCGGACATGATGCAAATCTACCAACTTCGATTGTGTACGTTGTTGTTATTGCACTATACGTACAATGAGTTATTCCTGCAACCTCATCATATCTTTTATCAATCAGAGTCCCTGCGAAAACAACACCGCCACCACCAATCCCTCCTCCGCCTCCGCCTC
>CAZZZJ010000252.1:895-5372 GCA_964658355.1 Beijerinckiaceae bacterium | reverse complement strand
CGATCCAGGACCTGAGCCTCACGGTGCAGCCCGGCGAGATCGTCTGCGTCGTGGGTGAATCCGGCTCCGGGAAGTCGGTGACCGCCGGTGCCGTGATGGGTCTCCTGCCGAAGATCCTGACGCCGTCCGCCGGCCGGATCCTGCTGGAAGGCGAGGACGTGCTGACGGTCGGCTCCGCCCGCCTCCGGCAGCTGCGCGGCGGCCGCATGGCGATGGTGTTCCAGGAGCCGATGACGGCGCTGAATCCGGTGCTCACCGTCGGCGACCAGCTGGCCGAGATGCTGGAGGCGCATTCGGAAACGCTTGGCCGTCAGGCGCGGCGCGAGCGGGTGCGGGCCCTGCTCGCCGACGTGCACCTGCCCGATCCGGCGACGCTGGTGAAGGCCTATCCGCACCAGCTTTCCGGCGGCCAGCGCCAGCGGGTCATGATCGCGATGGCGCTCGCCAACGACCCGGCCCTGCTCATCGCCGACGAGCCGACGACGGCCCTCGACGTGACCACCCAGGCGCAGATCCTGACGCTGCTGCGCGCGCTCCAGGCGCGGCGGAACACCGGCATCCTGTTCATCACCCACGATTTCGGCGTCGTCTCCGAGATCGCCGACCGGGTCGTGGTGATGCAGCGGGGCCGCCTGGTGGAGGAGGGGACGGTCGATGCCGTCCTCACCCGGCCGCGAGAGGCCTATACCCGGATGCTGATCGCCGCCGTCCCGCGGGCCGAGCCGGGCCCGGCCCGCGCCCGCCCGGCGGCCGTCGCGCCGGTGCTGGCGGTGCGCGACCTGACCAAGACCTATGGCGGGCGCGGGCTGTTCGGGACGGGTCGCGCGGTGAACGCGCTCGACGGCGTCAGCCTCGCGCTGCAGCCCGGCGAGACGCTCGGGATCGTCGGCGAGTCGGGTTCGGGCAAGTCGACGCTCGCCCGCTGCATCGCCCGGTTCGTCGATCCGAGCGGCGGCCATGTCCGGCTCTCGGGCGAGGACATCGCGACCCTGTCCCCGGCAGCCCTCCACCCCTATCGCCGCCGCATCCAGGTGATCTTCCAGGACCCGTATCGCTCGCTCAACCCGCGCCGCACGGTCGGCCAGTCGATCGTCGAGGGGCCGATGAACTACGGCCTCGCCAAGGACGCGGCGCTGGCGCGCGCCCGGAGCCTCATCGCGCTGGTCGGGCTCGAGCCGTCGGCGCTCGGCCGCTACCCGCACGAATTCTCCGGCGGCCAGCGCCAGCGCATCGCCATCGCCCGGGCGCTGGCCATGGAGCCGGACCTGCTCATCGCCGACGAGGCGGTCTCGGCACTCGACGTCTCGGTGCAGCGGCAGGTGCTGGAACTCCTGGAGGAGATCCGCGCGCGCCTGGACCTCGCGATCCTGTTCATCACCCACGACCTGCGCGTGGCCGCCCGCCTCTGCGACCGCCTGATCGTGATGCTGAACGGCCGCATCGTCGAGGAGGGCCCGACCGCGGCGCTCTTCGCCGACCCGAAGCACGCCTATACGCGGGCCCTGTTCGCGGCCGCGCCGAAGCTCAGGGCCGGGGCGCTCGATCCGGTGGGATGACCGCCGCACGTCGCCCTCCTCCGCAGAGGGGGGAGGCGACGTGCGGCGGTCCCCTCAATCCGTCTTGCCGTCGAGGCCGAGCCAATGGCGACCGTCGCGGGCCAGAAGGTCGTCGGCGGCCTCGGGCCCGGGGGTTCCGGCGGCGTAATCCGCCACCGGAGCGGTCTTCCAGGCCTCCAGCAGCGGCTCGACGGCGGCCCAGCCGGCCTCGATGTTGTCGGCGCGCTGGAACAGCGTCGCATCGCCGGTCATGCAATCGTAGAGCAGGGTCTCGTAGCCGACATTCGGCTGGTTCTGGAAGAAGTCGGCGTACTTGAACCCCATGGTCACGCGGCCGATCTGCATCTGCGGCCCGGGAACCTTGACGTTCAGCTCGGTCCCGGCGCCGTGGTCGGGATCGATGGTGATGCGCATCACGTTGGGGCTGAGCTCGGCCACCGGCGTGTCGGCGAAGAGCTGGAACGGCGCCGGCTTGAACAGGATCGCGATCTCGGTGCGGCGCCCGGTCATGCGCTTGCCGGTGCGGACGTAGAACGGCACCCCGGCCCAGCGCCAGTTGTCGATCTCGAGCTTCAGCGCGACGTAGGTCTCGGTGTTCGAATCCCGCGCCACGTGCGGCTCGTCGCGGTAGCCGACCACCGGTTTCCCCTCGAGGGTGCCCGCCGTGTACTGGCCGCGGACCGCGTGGTCCGGCCGGATCGGCTTCACCGCCTGGGCGAGCTTGGCCTTCTCGCCGCGCACGTCCTCGGCGGCGAACGAGTTCGGCGGCTCCATCGCCACCATGCAGAGCAGCTGGAACATGTGGTTGGGCACCATGTCCCGGAGCGCGCCGGTGGGCTCGTAGAACCCGCCGCGCTCCTCGACGCCGACCGTCTCCCCGGCGGTGATCTGGATGCTGTCGACGTATTCGCGCCGCCAGACCGGCTCCAGCATGCCGTTGGCGAAGCGGAGCGCCATGATCGACTGGACCGTCTCCTTCCCGAGGAAGTGGTCGATCCGGTAGAACTGGCTCTCGTCGGCCTGCTTCAGGATCTGCGCGTTCAGCGCACGCGCCGAGGCGAGGTCGGAGCCGAACGGCTTCTCGATCACCACCCGGCGGAAGGCGTCGCCGGATTGCTTCAGCAGGCCGGCCTGCCCGAGGCCGTCGACGAGGGAGCCGAAGAAGCGCGGCGCCACCGCGAGGTAGAACACCACGTTGCCGGCGACCTGGCTTCCGAGATCCGCGAAGGTCTTCGGATCCTCGAAGTCGCCCTTCAGGAAATGGATCCGGTCGCGGATGAAGCCCCAGCTCTTCGGGTCGATCCGATCGGCGTGGAACTCGGAGCCCGGATCCTTGCTCAGGGTCTCCATCGAGGTGGTCAGCTCGGTGCGCAGGCCCTCGTCGCTGCCGTCGTTGTGGTCGACGCCGAGGATCTTGAAGCCGGGATCGAGCAGGCCCGCCCCGGCGAGGTTGTAGAGCGAGGGCATCAGCAGGCGCTTGGTCAGGTCGCCGGCCGCGCCGAAGATCACCAGCGTGCAGGGCGGCGCCGGCCGGGTGCCGCAGGCGGCCGCGTCCTTCAGGGGGGCTTCGGGCGTCGGCTCGGGCATCGGCATCGTCCGGTTGTGCGGCGCGGATGCTGCGCCGCCGCATTCGATCGCACGACAACCGGCGACCGCCACGCCCGTTCCCGCCGCGACGCGATGGTGCGGGGCGTGCCGTTTCTTCCCGCTCCCCTCAACCCCGCCGGCGCAGCACCACGCCCGGCAGCGGGCAGGCGGCGGGGACGACCGCGAGGACGACCGAGCTCGGGCACAGGGCGCGGCAGCCGAGCGCCGCCTCGATCTGGTCGCCGCCGCAGGCCGTCGCCTCGCAGAACCGGCCGAGATCCTCGCAGGTCGCCAGGAAGCGGCCCGCGGCGGGCCGTTCGCGCAGGTCGGCGGCGCCCGCGGGACGCGAGATCAAATGGGCGGAGAGGAGGAGAAGGGCCGAGAGGCCGAGCCTGATCACGGGTGCGCGTCTCCCTGGAAACGGGCCGTGGCGTAGCATGGCGGCGCGGACCGCCCTATGGCATGGACGCGACAGGCGATCGGCGATCTGGACCCATCCGTGCTCGACATCCAAGGCCTCTCCAAGACCTATGCCGACGGCACGCGGGCGCTCGCGGGAATCGACCTGGCGGTGGCGGCCGGCGAGATCGTCGCGCTGATCGGCGGTTCGGGCTGCGGCAAGACCACCCTGCTGCGCCTGATCGCCGGCCTCGACCGGGCCAGCGCCGGCGCGATCACGCTGGACGGCGAGGGCATCGCCGCCCCGCATCCCGGCGTCGGCCTGGTGTTCCAGGAGCCGCGCCTGCTGCCGTGGCTCACCGTCGCCGACAATGTCGGCTTCGGCCTCGACGGCGTGCCGCGATCCGAGCGCCGCGCCCGCGTCGCCCACGCGCTGGAGCGGGTCGGCCTCGCCGAGCACGCCGCGCGCTGGCCGCGCGACCTGTCGGGCGGCCAGCAGCAGCGGGTCTCGATCGCCCGCGCCTTCGTCGCCGCCCCGCGGGTGCTGCTGCTCGACGAGCCGTTCTCGGCGCTGGACGCCTTCACCCGCAAGGACCTGCACGGGCACCTCCTTGCCCTCTGGGCCGAGACGCGCCCGACGGTGCTGATCGTCACCCACGACGTCGGCGAGGCGGTGGCGCTCGCCGACCGCGCCGTGGTGATGCGGCCCAAGCCCGGCCGCCTCGACGAGACGGTGCGACTCGCAAGCCTCCGGCCGCGCGATCCCGCCTCGCCGCAGAGCGAGGCCTCGGCCCGCGCGATCCTCTCCGCCCTCGACCGCTCGCTGCGGCCCGCCGACGCCCGCCCCGCCGCGGCGCCGGCCGGCAACTGGTGGTGAGGGGTTCGGGGTTTTCCGGGACGATCGCAGGTCTCGCCGTGACGGCCTCGCGGTGACG
>CAZZZJ010000252.1:0-885 GCA_964658355.1 Beijerinckiaceae bacterium | reverse complement strand
ACGGCAACGGTTTTTCGAAATCAGGTCCGAGGCTTGTTCCGACATCGTCGAGATGGACGATACCGCTTCGATCATCGTTTCGGGATTTCGCAGGATGTCTTACGATCGACTCCTCATCCCCTGTCTCGCTGCAACCCTGGCCCTCGCCGTCGGACCCGCGGCGGCGCGGGAGCCCCAGTGGGTCGAACCTTGGCCGGTCGACCAGAAGCTCCTCGGAAAACCCAAGGGGGACGGTTCGGAGGCGAAGAAATCCACGGATGTGAGCGGCATCGCCTGCGCCGACGCGTGCGGCTTCCCGGTGTCTGCGTGATCGCCGACGACGAGGCCCAGGGCGTGCAGATCGTCCGCGTGGAGGACGGCCGGATCGTCGCGGGCGACGCCGTCCGCCTGATCGGCCGCGACAGCCGCAGGCACGCGCGCGGGGTGCGCGACCTCGTCGCCTACGGGGACGGATACCTCGTCGTCGCCGGCCCGGTGCGCGATCCCGAATCCGGCGTCGTCGCGGACGCCGACTACACGGTCCATGCCTGGGACGGCCGGGATGCGACGCGATCCCTCGGCGACCTGAAAGCCTACGGCACGACGGTGAAACCGGAGGCCCTGCTGCCGCTCTCGGCGGCGGCAGGCCGCCTGCGCGCCCCGGTGCCGTTCGACGGTCCGGACGAGGGGGCGCCCCGCACGGTCGAGCTGGAGACGCCCTGAGCGACGCCTCCGGTTGAGGCCGGCCGCGCTTCGGGCTAACCGCAGGCGACCGACTCCAAGAAACGATCGAGGATCCGATGGACGCCACCACGCTTCGCGCGCTTCAGGCCCCGCTGAAGGACCAGTATCGCAGCACGCCCGACGACGCGGTCATCACCCTGCGGGCCAAGGGCGCGCTCGACG
>CAZZZJ010000251.1:2208-5397 GCA_964658355.1 Beijerinckiaceae bacterium | reverse complement strand
CGCCAGCGCGGCGGCTTCGGCTTCCTCGGCGGTCCCGGCGAGACCCAGATCGAGGCCGATCGGCGGATGATCCAGGAGCGGATGACGCGGATCGAGCGCGACCTCGATTCCGTCACCCGGACCCGCGGCCTGCACCGCCAGAGCCGGGCGCGCGTGCCCTATCCGATCGTGGCGCTCGTCGGCTACACCAATGCCGGCAAGTCGACGCTGTTCAACGCGCTGACCAAGGCCCAGGTGGTGGCGCAGGACATGCTGTTCGCCACCCTCGATCCCACCGCCCGCGCCACCAAGCTGCCGCACGGCGAGACCGTGATCCTGTCCGACACCGTCGGCTTCATCTCCGACCTGCCGACCGCGCTGATCGCCGCCTTCCGCGCCACGCTGGAGGACGTGATCGAGGCCGACATCCTGCTGCACGTGCGCGACGTCGCCCACGTCGATTCCGAGGCGCAGGCCGAGGATGTCGGCACGGTGCTGGGCGAACTCGGGATCGAGATGTCGGCCGACCGGATCATCGAGGTCTGGAACAAGGCGGACCTCCTGGACGAGGGCGAGCGCACGCGGCTCGCCAACCTCTCGGCCCACGACCGCAACGACCGCGACGGGACCGCCCCGGTGCTGGTTTCGTCGCTGACGGGGGAGGGGTTGTCCGCGCTGACGGCACGGATCGAGGCGCGCATCGCCAAGGCGCGCTCGACCTTCGCGGTCATCCTGGGGCCGGAGGAGGGGGCTGCCCTGCACTGGCTCTACGAGAATGCCGAGGTGCTCGACCGGCGCATGGAGGAGGGCGGTGCGCTGCATCTGGCCGTGCGCATCGCACCGGAGAAGGAGCCGCGTTTCCTCAACCGCTTCGGCGGCGCCCGCCGGCTCAGCCGGGCCGGGTAGGAGAGCCCGAAACGCGCGGCGCGCCTCATGAACGACGACAGGGCGGCGCAAGCCGCGCGCGACGAAGGCACCGTCCTGCGGCTGATGCAGCGCGCCACCGGCGGTCGGCTGCTGGTGCTGCGCGTCGTGATCGTGCTCGTCCTGCTGATGGCGGCCCAGGCCTATGACGGCTCGCTGCATGCGCTGAGCCACTGGTTCATCCTCGGCCTCTACGCGGCGGGCTCGGTCTGGTTCGGCCGGGCCGAGCGCGGGGAGGGACGCAACGCGGAAGGCTTCGCCTGGGCCGGAACCGGGCTGAATGCGGGGCTGGCGGTCTACGTCATCGTCGAGCACATGCTGGCGGGCGCCGCCGACAACGGCGGAGGCGCCGACGCGGTGAGCCAGCTGCCGGCCTTCCTGCTCCTGCTGCAGACGGCGCTGAGCATGCGGGTCTGGCATACGGCCTTGTTCTCCGGCGTCGTCGCGTTCGCCTGGGGCGCCGCGATCCTCGCCGGCCTCGCGCATCCGGCCGGTTTCCTTGGACCCCATGTCGATCTCGGCGAGCAGGTGCCGGGGCTGCTGACCTTCCTGGCCGCGAGCCTCGTGGTGGTCGACGGGGTCGCGCGCCTGCGCCACGCCGCCGGCGAGGCCGTGCGCCTCGAACACCAGCGCACGCAGCTGGCCCGCTTCGTCCCCGACGGCGTCGCGAGCGAGCTCGCCCGCGACGGCGACCTCGGCACCGCGCGCCGGCGCCATGCCTGCCTGCTGGCCCTCGACATCCGCGGCTTTTCCCAGCTGAGCCGCGAACACCCGCCCGAGGCGATGGTGCACGCGCTGCTCGCCGTCCGCGCCCTGGCGCATGCGGCGGTGACCGAGCACGACGGCATCGTCGACAAGTATGTCGGCGATGCCGTGCTCGCGCAGTTCGTCGTCGGCGGCCCCGTGGCGCAGGCCCGCGGCGCGCTGGCCTGCGCCCGCGCGATCCGCACGCGCCTGGCCGCGCTGAATCACACCCGCACGGAGGCCGGCGATTTCCCGCTCCGCGTCGTCGTGGCGCTCCATGCCGGCGACCTCCTGGTGGGCGTCTTCGACGACGGTCTGCGCGCCGAATACACCGTGCTCGGGCCGGCGATGAACACGCTCGCCCGCCTCGAGACCCGCGCCAAGGCGGCCGACCTCGACGTCGCAGCCTCCGAGGATTTTTTGCGACTTCTGGGACCCGCCCTGCCGGACGGGGCACGGGCGGTCCCGGTGGCGGAGGCGGGGGCCGCGCGACCCGCCCTTTTCGCGATCGCGGACGACGCCGCATAGGCGTCCGCGCAGGGACGCCGAATCCGCCCTCGAGCGGGCTTCCGATCGATCGGTTCGGTGGGGTGCCCCTTCTCCCCGTGGGCGACCGCATCCACCCATCGCGCCGCGCGGACGGATCGGGTGGGGCCGCCGACAGCAGGCTCTCGGCGCTGGCGCTGGCGGCGAGGCCCGCCGCCGGTCCGCTGACCTGCAGCGGCGAGCCCGCGAGCAGGCCGACGACGATGCCGGTGATCGCCCCGCGCTCGGGCGGCACGCCGGAGGCCATGGCGATGCCCATGCAGAGCGGCAGCGCCACGCGGAACACCACAGGAGGCCGGCAGGTCCCGTGCGAGAGACGCCGGGAGGATGCGCGCGCGGATAGGCTTGACCGCTTGCATCGGCCCGGCCCCTCCGCGACCGCCTGACGCGCGGCGTATTCCGGCGCCGCCCCGCGCACGGCCGAGCCCTGCGCAACGGGGAAGTCCCTGCTTGCTGCCCGTCCTTGACCAGCCGCCGGTACATCGCCTGCTGGCCCGGAAAGATCTTGCCCTGGAAGTCCGAGATGCCTTGGATGATGTTGTCGACGAAAGTCCTCGCGTCGTTGATCGGGCGACGTCTCGTGATCCGCCGAAAGCTTGGATCGACAATTTTTGATCGGTGAAAAACTGCGGCAGAGCGGGATTCGGGTGGCGACACGGCCGTGGCCGATGCGGCTTGCGGAAACGCGATCGCTCCCGCGCGGTCACCGCCGTGCGGGAGCGAAGGTTCGGTGATCCGCCGGCGACGGATCACGGGGTCGGATCAGCGGCGAGCGTGTGGGGCCGCCTGTCCGGATGCCCAATGCGGCGCGACGACATCACGGCGCGCTACCGTGGCACCGGGCATGTCCGAGTAC
Source organism: Beijerinckiaceae bacterium (assembly GCA_964658355.1). Lineage (GTDB taxonomy): Bacteria > Pseudomonadota > Alphaproteobacteria > Rhizobiales > Beijerinckiaceae > Methylobacterium. The sequence goes on along the minus strand of CAZZZJ010000251.1, from coordinate 2,348 downwards.
ATCGGCGCGCCCAGGATCTGACCGGTCCGGTTGCGCTGCGAATAGGTCGAGCGCGGATCGTGGTAGGGGTCGCTCACGTAGGAGCTCATGTGCCCGCCACCGGCCGGCTGGCGATCGCCGCCGCCGCTTTCGCCGGCCTG
>CAZZZJ010000251.1:0-2108 GCA_964658355.1 Beijerinckiaceae bacterium | reverse complement strand
GAGCCGGTGATGCCGATCTCGCCGACGCCCTTGATGCCCAGCGCGTTCACGTGGGCATCGTCCTCGTGCACCAGGATCGCCTCCATGGCCGGCGTGTCGGCATTCACCGGCACGTGGTACTCGCCGAGATCGTCGTTGAGGAACCGGCCGGTCCGGGCATCCATCGCCGCGTGCTCGTGCAGGGCGAACGACATCCCCCAGATCATGCCGCCGTAATACTGGCTGGTGACGAGGCGCGGGTTGACGACGCGGCCGGCGGCGAACGCCCCGACGAGGCGGGTGACGCGGATCTGGCCGAGATCGGGATCGACCTTCACCTCGGCGAAGACGGCGCCGTGGGCGTGCATCGCGTAGGTCTTGGCGGCGGCCGGATCGGCCGAGGCCTTCCCGGTCGCGGTGAGGCTGGCGCGGCCGGCGCGTGCCAGGATCTCGGGATAGGCCTCGCTGCGGCTCTCGTCGTCGCGTCGGAACAACCGCCCGTCGCGGGCGATCACGCCGGCGTTTCCGGCGCCGTAGAGCGGGGAGGCGGGGTCGTTGGTGGCCAGGTCGGCCAGTTGCGCGATCACCGCCTGCCCGGCCGCATGGATCGCGCCGCCCGCGGTGGCGGTGTGGGCGGAGCCGCCGGCGATGCCGGCATTCGGCAGATCCGAGGACCCCATCTTGAAGGTCAGCTCGTCGAGGCCGATCCCGAGCCCGTCGGCCGCGATCTGGCCGAGCGCGGTCCAGGCGCCCTGGCCCATGTCGTGCGCGCCGGTCTCGATCGTGCCGGTGCCGTCGGCCCGAAGCTCGGCCTTCGCCTGAGCCTCGAACATCATCGCCGGGAAGGTCGCGGTGCCCATGCCCCAGCCGACGAGCAGGCCGTCGGCGTCGCGGGTCTGCCGCGGCGCCTGCGCGCGCGCCGACCAGCCGAAGCGCTCGGCGCCGCGGGTGTAGCACTCGCGCAGGGCCTTCGAGGAGAACGGCTTGCCGGAGATCGGCTCGACCTCGGCGTAGTTCGCCAGGCGGAACGCGAGCGGGTCCATGCCGCAGGCCAGCGCCATCTCGTCGATCGCGCTTTCCAGGGCGACGCTACCCGAGGCCTCGCCGGGCGCGCGCATGAACAGCGGCGTGCCCGTGTCGACCCGGACGGCCCGATGCCGGACCGCGATGGCCGGGCTGGCATAGAGGGTGTGCGAGATGCCGCCGGCCGGCTCGAAGAAGTCGTCGAAGCGGCTGGAAGCGGTCAGCGTCGCGTGCTCCAAGGCCGTCAGCTTGCCGGCCGCATCGGTGCCGAGCCGAAAACTCTGCCGGGTCTCGGCGCGGTGGCCGACCGGCCCGTACATCTGCGCGCGCGCGAGCACCAGCTTGACCGGCCGGCCGACGAGGCGGGCCGCCATGCAGGCCAGCACCTGCGGACCCGAGATCAGGCCCTTCGAGCCGAAACCGCCGCCGAGGAACGGGCTCTCGATGTGGATGTTGCCCGGCGGGATCCCGAACAGACCGGCGATGCGCCCCTGGGCCATCGCCATGCCCTGGCTCGGCGTGTGCAGCGTGAGCCGGTCGCCGTCCCAGGAGGCCACCGCCGCGTGCGGCTCCATGGCGTTGTGGTACTGGGCCGGGGTCTCGTAGGTCGCCGCGATCCGCTTGTCGGCGGCGGACAGACCGGCCTCGACGTCGCCGTGGGTCTCGTCCGGCGGCTGGCCCACGCCGATGCCGGGCGGCGTGAAGGGCGGCTCCGCGTCGAGCCCGATGCGCGGCGTCTCGCTCTCGTAGACGGGGCTCAGGAGCCGCGCGCCCTCGGTCGCAGCCTCCAGGGTCTCGGCGATCACCACCGCGATCGGCTGGTTGGCATAGCGGACGGCCGAATCCTGCAGCAGGTCGAGGCGGAAGATGAAACCGTGGGCCTTGTCGTCCGGGTGCTGGGCGAGCGCCGGGGCGTTGTCCGGCGTCATCACCGCGACGACGCCCGGGTGGGCCTTCGCCGCCGCCACGTCGAGGCGGGTGACGCGTCCGCGGGCGATCCGCGCGACGCAGAGCGCCGCGTGGAGCGTGCCGTCCGCAACGTTGTCGGCAGCGAAGGTCGCCCGGCCGGTGACCTTCAGCGGTCCGTCGCGCCGGGTCAGGGGCTG
>CAZZZJ010000250.1:0-5399 GCA_964658355.1 Beijerinckiaceae bacterium | reverse complement strand
TCGGCATCGTCACCGCCTACAACGACATGCTCTCGGCGCATCAGCCCTACGGACGCTACCCCGATCAGATCAAGCTGTTCGCGCGGGAGGTCGGGGCGACCGCGCAGGTCGCGGGCGGGACGCCGGCGATGTGCGACGGCGTCACGCAAGGACAGCGCGGCATGGAGCTGTCGCTGTTCTCGCGCGACACGATCGCGCTCTCCGCTGCCGTGGCACTCAGCCACGGCATGTTCGACGGGGCGGCGCTCCTCGGCATCTGCGACAAGATCGTGCCGGGCCTGATCATCGGGGCACTGCGCTTCGGACACCTGCCGACGATCCTGATCCCGGCCGGCCCGATGCCGACCGGCATCGCCAACAAGGAGAAGCAGCGCGTCCGCCAGCTCTATGCGGAAGGCAAGGTGGGACGCGAGGAGCTGCTCGAATCGGAATCCGCCTCCTATCACGGCGCCGGCACCTGCACGTTCTACGGGACCGCCAACTCCAACCAGATGATGATGGACGTGATGGGCCTGCACATGCCGGGCGCCTCGTTCATCAATCCCGGCACGAAGCTGCGCCAGGCCGTGACCCGCGCCGCGATCCATCGGCTGTCCGAGATCGGCGCATCCGGCAACGATTACCGGCCCCTCGGGCGATGCATCGACGAGAAGGCGATCGTCAACGCGGTGGTCGGGCTGCTCGCCACCGGCGGCTCCACCAACCATGCGATTCACCTTCCGGCGATGGCACGCGCCGCCGGCATCGTGCTCGACTGGGAGGATTTCGATCGCCTCTCGGCGGTGGTGCCGCTGATCGCCCGCATCTATCCGAACGGCTCGGGCGACGTGAACCACTTCCACGCCGCCGGCGGCATGAGCTTCGTCATGGCGAGCTTGATCGATGCCGGGCTGCTCCACGACGACATCCTCACCGTCTCCGGCGCGCGCCTGCGCGACCACGCCCGCGACCCGAAGCTCTCCGGCGACGACCTGATCTTCGAGGATGCGGTCCCCGAGAGCCTGGACGACACGATGCTGCGCAAGCCCGCGGCGCCGTTCCAGGCCGATGGCGGAATGCGCCTGGTGAAGGGCAATCTCGGCCGCGCCACCTTCAAGACCAGCGCCGTCGAGGAGCATCGCCGGACGATCGAGGCGCCGGCCCGCGTGTTCGATGATCAGGACGACGTGCTGAAGGCGTTCAAGGCGGGCGAGCTGGAGCGGGACGTGGTCGTGGTCGTCCGCTTCCAGGGTCCGCGCGCCAACGGGATGCCGGAACTGCACAAGCTGACGCCTCAGCTCGGCGTGCTGCAGGACCGCGGCCACAAGGTTGCCCTGGTCACGGACGGGCGGATGTCGGGTGCGTCGGGCAAGGTCCCGGCGGCGATCCATCTCAGCCCCGAGGCCCTCGGCGGCGGCCTCATCGCCAAGATCCGCGACGGCGACATCGTGCGCCTCAGCGCGGCGGAAGGGCTGCTCCAGGTGCTCGTCGACGACGACGAGCTCGCCGCCCGAGACGGGGCCGCGCCCCCGATGCCGGCCACCGGGACGGGGCGCGAGCTCTTCGCCTTCATGCGCCACGGCGCCGACGGGGCCGAGCAGGGTGCCTCCGCCATGCTCACCGCCGCCGGCCTGTAACTGACCCGAACGAGGACCGTACCATGACCGGCATCGACGCGCTGATGCGCTCCGTCCCTGTGATACCCGTCCTCGTGATCGATGATGTGGGACACGCGGAGCCGATCGCCCGCGCTCTGGTCGAGGGTGGCCTGACCGCACTCGAAGTCACCCTGCGCACGCCCGCAGCCCTCGATGTGATCCGTGCGATGGCGCGGGTGGAGGGCGCGGTGGTCGGGGCCGGAACGGTCCTCAACGAACGCGACCTCGACGCGGCGATCGATGCCGGCGCGACGTTCATCGTCAGCCCGGGCCTCACCGCACCGCTCACCGAGGCGGTGCTGAAGCGCGGGATCCCCTACCTGCCCGGGGTTGCGAATGCCGCCGACATCATGCGCGGGCTCGACCACGGCCTCGACCGGTTCAAGTTCTTCCCTGCGGAGGCCTCGGGAGGCATCAAGGCCTTGAAAGCACTGGCCGCGCCGTTCGGGCAGGTCCGGTTCTGCCCGACCGGCGGCATCTCCGAGGCGACCGCATCGGAGTGGCTGGCGATCGAGGCGGTGCTCTGCGTGGGCGGAAGCTGGGTGGTGAAGCCCGGCACGCCGGACGTGGATTCGATCCGGAAGGCCGCGCTTGCGGCGACCTCGCTCCACCCAGCGACGCGCTCCCTGCACCGCTGAGGCGCACGAAAACGCCCGCCCCGGTCTCCCGGAGCGGGCGCAAGCGTTGAGGCCGATCGGGCCGGATCAGCAATCTTTGTTGGCGGCCTGCGCTGCGGTCGGGTTACCCTTATCCTGGGCGTTCACATCGGCCGGCGACGTGGCACCCGCCGCGGAACCGGCATTGTTCATTGCCCCCACGGTACCGGGCGACTCACTCTTGGCGCCGGGGCTGGTGTTGGCCGTCGCCTTCGGGTCGACTGTCGAGGACTTGCTCGCGTCCTTGTTGGGCGTGACGGTGGTTCCGGTCGAGCACGGCGCGGCGAAGGCGGCCGACGACATCAGAAGGAGGGCGCCGGCACCGGCGAACGAGGCGATCTTGGTCATGCGTTTCTCCGCAGTTTCTTAAGGCGGAGGTCAAACGTCAGGACTGCCGGAGGGTTCCTTTATTATTCCTTCTCGGCAAGCCGCGTGGGAAGACCGTCCCGCAATGCTGTGGCAGGTCTTCCGAACGATCGCGCTTCGCGTCTGGATGTCGCTATTCACGCGCTCGCCGCGATTCTATTCCGCCGGCGTGCCGGCACGGAGTTCCCGCGGACGGAACAGGCCATGTCCCGCGCTCTGCATGTCGATGCGGCGCTCGTGGTGCTCGTGGAGGGTCGAGCGGTGGCCGATCGAGACGATCGACGTACCGGGCAGCGTCTCGCGGAGCATCCGGTAGATGCCGGCCTCGCTCGGCTCGTCGAGCGCGGCGGTGGACTCGTCGAGGAACAGCCATTCGGGCTTGGCCAGCACCGCGCGGGCGATGGCCAGTCGCTGCTGCTCGCCGCCGGAGAGGCGCTGGTCCCAGGCGTCGACCTCGTCCAGACGATCGACCAGGGCCGGGAGCTGCGCCGCGACGAGCGCATCGCGGATCGCCGCGTCGGAGAACTGATCGGTGGTGTTCGGGTAGCAGACCGCGCCACGCAGGGTGCCGAGCGGGATGTAGGGCCGCTGCGGAAGCACGAGGGCCGACTGGCCGGCGGGCACGTCGATCCGGCCCTTGCCGAACGGCCAGATGCCGGCGATCGCGCGGAACAGGGTGGACTTGCCCGAACCGGAGGGGCCGGTGACCAAGGTCGTCGCACCCTTAGACAGGGCGAGGCCGTCGGCGGTGACGATCGTTCGCCCGTCGGGCAAGGCGAGCGTCAGCCCGGTCGCGGTCACGTCCGAACCGGTGGCGTTGCCGTGGCCGAGACCGTCGGACGCGGCGGAATAGGCCTCGGCCAGGGTCATCGCCCGCTTGAAAGAGGCGAGACGGTTGGTGTTGGCCTTGTAGGCCGCGATCGTCACGTAGGAGTTGATGAAGAACGACAGCGAGGATTGCACGCTCGAGAACGCGTCGCCGGTCTGCTGGAACTGACCGAGCGTGATCTTCTTCAGGAAGTAGCTCGGTGCCGCAAGGATGTAGGGAAACACGACGCTGATCTGGCTATAGGACAGCGTAAAACTGCCGAGCTTGATCCGCCGGTAGATGATGCCGAGGTAGTTGTCGATGATCTCACGGAACAAGCTCTTCAGCCTGACGTTCTCGGCGCGCTCGCCGCGCAGCAGCGCGATCTGCTCGGAGTAGATGCGCGAGCGGGCGAGCGAGAAGCGGAAATCGGCCTCGACCTTCTCCTGACGGAAATCGAGCCCGATCAGCGGGCGTCCGATCACGTGGGTCAGCCAGGTGCCGACCAGCGCGTAGCCGACAACCAGCCAGACCAGGAAGCCCGGCACCACGGTGTCGGTGAACGGCAGCACGAAGTCGCGCGACAGTCCCCAGAGGATGACCATGAACGAGACCAGGGTCGCGGCCTGCGAGAGCAGGCGGATCGAGAGCGTCGTCGTCTGCGAGATAAACAGGTTAACGTCGCTCTGGATGCGCTGGTCGGGGTTGTCGGCGTGCTCGCCGGTGAAGGGAATGCGGTAATGCGTGCCGCCGTCGAGCCAGCGCTCGTAGAAGCTTCGCGTCAGCCACGTCCGCCAGCGCAGGTGAAGGGACGCGTCGACGAAGGTGTCGAACATGCCGACCACAACCCAGATCGTGGCCAGTGGGGCGAACACCCAGACGAGCTGGTACCAGAACGCATCGGCGTTGTATTCCTGCAACGCATTGAACAGGTCGCGGAACCAGAAGTTCAGACGCAGCTGCAGCGCCACCTGCGCGAAGGTGATGAAGATCGAGAGCGCGACGAGCCGTTGACCGACCTTGCCCTCGGTGTTGCCGAAGAACCGGAACGGACCGATCTCAGTGGTCGGCTCCTCGCGGTTCGCGAAGTAGGGGTCGGCGATCAGCGTGATCGCGCGGATCGGCTGGAGGTAGGAGATCGCCAGGACGAGGGCACCGAACACCACGGCACCCGTGGCCGCGAAGTCCGGGGGGAGCAGAGCGGCCAGCGCCGGCGGGAGAACGCCCATCGCAGCCAGGGTCTTGCCGCCGGCCAGGACGAGGAAGCCGATCCCGTAGACCGAGACGAAGACCTTCAGGTAGGCGGAGAGGTTCGCTGAGGCGAGCAGGATGCCGGCCATGACGAAGCCGGCGAGCGAGACGTAGAGCGGCGGGGAGGGCACGCCGGGTGCCGCCAGCAGCACGAGGGCGACGAGCGCCGTGAGCACGGCTTGCAAGCCGAGCCCGCTTCGAAGTGCGGCCACGCGCGTCTCCCGGAAATCTTGACGGTCGGCTCCGGTCGCGGAGCCCTTCCCGGGGGGAGTGACCGCGGGTCGTGGCGAGATCGTGGCACCGTTGCCCGCGCGGCACTCAACGGCGCCTGAACGGGCAGCCTACCAGTTCCATTCCTCGAAGCCCGGCTCGCGGCAGCGATAGCCGATCGGGCATTGCGCGTTGTCGCGGGTCGGCACGAGGCGGAGTTCGGCGATCTCGGACAGATCGCAGTAGCTGCGGTCGCGGACGATACGCTCCGGCTGGGTCGTGCCGACCGCGATCGTGACGTCGCCGCCGCGCTTGACCATCTCCATTGCGTCCGCACAGGTGATCCGCGGCGTCACCAGACGGGTCTGTGCCGAAGCCGGCCCTATCGCGAGGGCGAGGACGAGGGCCGTGACGAAACATCTCATCGCTGGGGGATCGGGCGCCTTGCTGGCTCGTCCTGAACGGATCGGC
>CAZZZJ010000249.1:0-5421 GCA_964658355.1 Beijerinckiaceae bacterium | reverse complement strand
AAGCGCTGCAGCGTCAGGATCAGGCCCTGGAACGACGTTTTCGGGCTGAGATCGGTTTCGCTCGGCATGAGACTTCTTTGTCGTCGGGCAGGGGAGGGCGGCAGGGTTTAAGCGCGGGTGACCGCATTGAGCAACCGCGGCGACCGCACGGGTGCGGGCGCACACCGAATGCGGCGCAATTTCGGCAGACAAGCGGAACCGTATCGCGACGGCCAAGTTTATTGCCCAACACTGGGATATCGGCCGCCTGCCTCGGCCGAACGCGACGGAACATCAGTCATGCGCAGCCTCGCCAAGAAGAACGTCACCGTCTTCGCGGTCCTCGTCGCCGCCTCGCTCGTCGCGACACCGCTGGTGATGAGCGCGAGCAGCGCGCTCGCCACGGTCGAGGACGTTTCGGCGGTGGCGGTGCCGGTCGCGGTGGTGCCGGTCGAGGTCGCACCGGTCGCTGCCCCGGCGGTCAAGGTCGAGGGCTGCACCCGGAAGGTGCGCGTGGTCTACAGCGGCTACGGCATGCCGGACGCCGCTTGCCTCGTTCGCTGATCGTTCGATCGCGGGCCGTCGACCGGTCGTCCCGCGCAGGTTCGATTTCAGCTCGAGCCGATCAGAGGCCGTAGCGCGCCCAGGCCGCACGTTCCTCGACGGCCGCGAAGGCCTCGTCGGCGAGGCCGATCCCGCCCGGCGCCGACCGCCGCAGCAGGCGGGCGACGAACGAACCCTTCGCTTCGGCGACCATGCGTAGATCGACCGTCGCGCCGAACCGAGCGCGCAACGTCGAGCGGATGTCGCCGATCGCGTCCACGATTCCGAGCTCGAGTGCCTGCCGCCCGGTCCAGATCGCACCGGTGAACAGGTTTTCGCCGACTCGCAGCGTCGGGCGTCGCGTGGTGACGAGCGTGGTGAACAGGTCCTGGACGTCGGCCTGGATGCGCAGCAGGCGCTCGACATCGGCGGGGTCCTCCGGCCGAAACGGATCGAGCATCGCCTTGGCCTCGCCCTGGGTATGTACGCGGCGCTCGACACCAATACGCGCGAGCAGCTTGTCGAAGCCGAAGCCTGCGGAGACCACGCCGATCGAGCCGACCACCGAGGTCGGGTCCGCCACGATGGTGTCGGCCGCGCACGCGATCATGTAGCCACCGGATGCCGCCACGTCCTCGACGAAGGCGTAGACCGGCAGGTTCTTCTCCTCGGCGAGATCGCGTATGCGCCGGTGGATCAGGTGGGATTGGGCCGGCGCGCCGCCCGGCGAGTTGATCACGATGGCCACGGCGACGGCCCCCGGCATCGCGAAGGCGCGTTCCAGGCTGCCGGCCACGGTGCCGATCGACAGGCCCGGACGCAGGGGCGAGACCGCGCCGATCGCGCCGTTCAACCGCACCACCGCGACGCGCGGGCGGGTCTTGCGGAAGCGCGACGGCAGCAGCGCGCGCACGAAATCCGGAACGGCGAAGGGCATGGGGTCTCGACGGTGGGTGAGGATCGCGCAAAGGAGGTGGTCATTGCGCGCGCCGCTGCAAGGCTGCCGCGAGCCCGGCCGTTTCGCGATCCTCGGTCGAACCGAATCGGATCATGAGCCGTTTCCGGCGCGGCGGAGCCGTTTCCGCTCGGACGGAGGCTACGAACTCCGCCCGTCACACAGGGAGGAGAGGACGTCCAATGCGATCCTGGAGATTTCTGATGGTCGTGCTCGCGCTGCTCGGCGGCGCGACCGGCTTGAACCACGCGGCGAAGGCCGCCCCGATGACCGTGCCGATCGTCACGGCGCAGTCCGATGTCGAACCGCTCGTCCAGACCGCACGTTGGCACGGCCGACGCCATTGGCATCGCCATCACGGTTGGCGCCGGCATCATTGGCATCGTCATCACCGCTGGCACCGGCATCATCATTGGCGCCGTCACTACCATCACCACCGCCATTTCGGGTATCATCGTCGCCTGCGCTTCTACTGAGCGACGAAAGGGGGCGCTTCTGGCGCCCCCTCCTCGCGCGCCGCCCGGCATCCGCCCGTGCGGGACGAGGCTCAGACCGGCCAGGTCCGCCCGCGGTGCAGCGCTTCGGCCTCCGCGGTGAACGCACCGTCCGGGCCCTGGAGCACGAGCGGCGGTCGCAATTCGAGCGCGGCGCGGCTTCCCTTGACCGCCCGGACCAAGATGCGGATGGCCGGCCGGTCGGCACGGGCATGCACAGGCCGGATCGCGACGGCTCCGAAACGGCTTCCGAGGGCGTCGAGGCAGAGCGGCAGCGCGTCGGCCCGGTGGATCAGTCCCAGTTGGCCGCTCGGTCGGAGGAGGTCGGTACAGGTCCGGATCCAGCGCTCCAAGCCACCGGCGGGAAAATCGTGCGCGGCGGCCTTTCCCGCATCCGGCGACGGTCGGTGCCGGCCGACCTCGAAGAACGGAGGATTGGTGAGGACGATGTCCGCCCGTCCGGACGTCAATCCGTCGCGTCGGCGGTCCATGCCCGACGCGAGAACGTCGGCCTCGATGACCTCGATCCTGTCGGCCATCGCGTTCAGGCCGGCATTCCGGCGTGCCAGCTCCGCAAGGTCGGATGCACGCTCGACCAGCACGACGCGGCAAGCCGGCACGCGGATCCCGACACCGATCCCCACGGCGCCCGTCCCGGCGCCGACGTCGCAGATCACGTCGCCCGGCTCCGGCTCGATCAGGCGCGCGAGAAGCACGGCATCGGTCCCGGCCCGGTGGCTGCCGCGCGACGGCTGAAGCAGGCGCACCGTCCCGCCGAGGAAGTCGTCCGGACCATCGGCCATGATCAGGCGGTCGCGTCGCGCAGTTCGTGGCCGAGTCCGGCGTCGCGGAGCAGGCGGCGGGCTTGCGCGGCGTGGTCGCCGGGCACCAGCAGGCGCCGGGGAAAGGCGCCGATCGAACCCTCCATCAAACTCATGTGGTTGTCGGCGACGAGGACCGGGATGTCGGCCCCTTCGAGCAAGGATTGCGCGAAGCCGATCAGGACGATGTCGTTGGTGCGGATCAGTTCGGTCATCACGGCCCTGCTCGCGATGGAGGGCGCTTTCGTCGCGTGCGCCGTTCCGTGCGCCGGCACCATATCCGGTTTCGGCCGCGCATGTTGCGGTGCCCCGAAGCGCGTGCGAAGGGGTGGCGCATTGCGCATTGAAGTCGAAATCGGTCTGGAGGCATCGGACCTTGGGTGTCGTGGTTTCCATCGAAGAGAGCCGCCCCGACGCGGAAGCGAGCCTCGCCGATCTCGTGGCCCTGGTGTCGGGGGGCATGGCGCGGGTGAACGCCCAGATCCTGTCGCGGACGGGCTCGGACGTGGCGATGATCCCCGAAGTCGCCAACCACCTGATCGATTCCGGCGGCAAGCGCCTGCGCCCGATCCTGACGTTGGCGAGTGCCGACCTCTGCGGCTATTCGGGCGCGGACGGCGACGTGAAGCTCGCTGCCAGCGTCGAATTCATGCATACGGCGACGCTCCTGCACGACGACGTGGTCGACGGCAGCGACATGCGCCGCGGCCGGGTCGCCGCGCGGATCAAGTGGGGCAATGAGGCGAGCGTGCTCGTCGGCGACTTCCTCCTCGGGCAGGCCTTTCGGATGATGGTCGAGGTCGGGTCCCTGCGCGCCCTCGACATCCTGTCGGCCGCCGCCACCGTGATCGCCGAGGGCGAGGTGATGCAGCTCACAGCTGCCAAGAACACCGGCACCTCGGAGGACGAGTATCTGGCGGTCATCCGCGCCAAGACCGCGGAACTGTTCGCCGCAGCCTGCGAGGTCGGGCCGGTCCTGGCCCAGCGGCCGGCCGCCGAACAGGAGGCCTGCCGCGCCTACGGCATGAATCTCGGCATCGCCTTCCAGCTCATCGACGACGTGCTCGATTACGGCGGCACCAGCGCGACGCTCGGCAAGAACGTCGGCGACGATTTCCGCGAGGGCAAGATCACCCTGCCGATCGTGCTGGCGGTCCGGCGCGGCACCGACGAGGAGCGCGTCTTCTGGCGCCGCACGCTGGAGCAGGGGGTCCTGGAAGACGGCGACCTCGAGACCGCACACGCGATCCTGCGGCGTCATCATGTTCTCGAGGAGACGGTCGCCCGCGCCCGCGAATACGGCTCGCTGGCACGGGATGCGCTGAACCCGTTTCCGGACAGTCCAATGAAGTCGGCACTACTCCAGGTGGTGGATTTCTGCGTGTCGCGCGTTCACTGATCGGCACGCAGCCAAAACGCGACACGCCGGCTTTCGACAACCGCGACCGCGGCGATCAGCGCAGGTAGGTCGCCACGGTCCACCACGTGGGCTGGCCCGAACCGATGGTCCGTGCAGCGCGTGAGGCCGCATGACGGTCGGCGAACACCCCGAAGACCGTCGCACCGGACCCGGACATCCGCGCGAGCCTGCATCCCGGCTGGATGCGAAGCGCCGCCAGTGCCGTGCCGATCGCCGGCGCCACGGTGAGGGCCGGCGCTTCGAGATCGTTGCGCGCGGGCCCGATCGCCGCCAGGATTTTCTGAAGATCCGATCCCGCACCGATCTCGGGATGGGCGGCGCCTGCCAGCGCATCGCCGATGCGGAGGCCGAGCGCCTTGAACACCGGCGCAGTCGGCACCGGCACGCCCGGATTGATCAGCACCGCGGGCATCGGCCGGATCCCCAGCGCCGGGCCGATTTCCTCGCCGGCGCCGCGCATCATGCGCGCCCGCGGATCGAGGCAGACCGGCACGTCCGCTCCGGTTGCACGTGCCGCGGCGATCATCGCCGGGTGGTCCAGGGGCAGCCCGTTCAGCCGTGCGAGCAGGCGCAGGGCCGCCGCCGCATCGGAAGACCCGCCGCCGACGCCGGCCGCCACAGGCAGACGCTTGACGAGCACGAAGGCACCGAACCTGAGGTCGGGCACGGCATCCGCGAGGTTCCGTGCCGCTCGCATGACGAGATTGTCGCCTGTCGGACCGGCCGGGCCGGCGGTCGGACCGCTCACCGAGAGCGAGAGTTCCGCATCGGGGCGAAGCGTCAGCGTATCGCCCGCGCCGGCGAAGGCGACGAGGCTTTCCAGCACATGGTAGCCGTCGCTCGGGCGCCGCCCGAGGACGTGCAGGGTCAGGTTGATTTTCGCCGGGGCGCGGGTGGTGAGCAGATCCATCACGTGATTTCGAACGGTGTTGGCAGCGTGCCCATGAAGGTGCCGCCGCATAGAAAAGCCGGCTGCCCTGGACGGCAACCGGCATGCAAGCACAGGGTCGGTGTCCGAAACGGACGCTCAGCCGCCGCTCTTCTTGTCGGCCGAACCCGGTGCCTCGCTCGGAGCCGGAGCGCCCTTCGGCAGTTCCGGGTTCTCGGGGTTGTGCGGCGCCGCCACGGGAGCGGGTGGGTTCTCGGCGGTGGCGGTCGGCTTATCGGTGTCGGGCAGACCGTTCTTGAGCTTCTCGTTGATCTGCACGA
>CAZZZJ010000248.1:0-5428 GCA_964658355.1 Beijerinckiaceae bacterium | reverse complement strand
GACGAGGCCCTCGGCGGCGGCACGCAGGGTCGACTCGATCGGGTTCGGCATCGGTCGAGGGGTCCAAGGGCGGTGCAGGGACGAGAGCCGTGATGAACCGTCACGGACGCGCCGGGTCGCGACCGCATACGCGCCTTGAGCGGGATCGAGAACCGACATAGGGCCCATGGGCTTCCTCCGGCAATGCGATCGCCGTCCCGACGCGGAGAACCGATGATGCGCCTCGCCCGCCTGGTCTGGGCCGCAGCTCTCCCAATGGCCCTGGCGACCGCCGGCCCGGCATCCTCTGAAACATCTTCGGATACACCGCCCTGGGCCGACTGCCTGGGCAGGATCGCCGCCGACGCGCAGGCCCGCGGGGTGCCGCAAGCCTGGGCGGACGGACAGCTCATCGGCTTGGCGCCCAACCCGGACGTGCTGGCGGCGACCCGCGGACAAGCTGAGTTCGTCAAGCCGATCTGGACCTACCTCGACGCCGCAATCACCGAGGCGACCATCGCCGAGGGGCAGCGCAAGCTCGGAGAATGGGCCACGGTCCTCGATGCGATCGAGCGGCGCACCGGCGTCGACCGCTTCACCCTCCTGGCCTTCTGGGGCGTCGAGTCGGGCTACGGCAAAGTCCTCGACGACGCCGCGATCGTCCGTCCGGTGGTGCAATCGCTCGCGACGCTGGCCTGCGGCGATCCAGGCCGACCGGGCTACTGGCGCGACGAGCTCTTCGAGGCGCTTCGGATCCTCGCTCAGGGGGACGTGCCGCCTGCGCGCCTGACCGGCTCCTGGGCCGGCGCCATGGGGCATACCCAGTTCATGCCGAGCGTCTACCGGGCCCACGCCGTGGATTTCGACGGCGACGGCCGGCGCGACCTCTGGTCCGTGCCTGATGCGCTCGCTTCGACGGCGAACTACCTTGTCGCCATGGGCTGGCGCGGCAACGAACCCTGGGGCAGCGAAGCCGTGTTGGGAGAAAGCTTCGACTACGCGCTGGCGGACGAGACCACCGCGCGCAGCCTCGACGGTTGGCACGCGCTCGGCGCGACGCCCGTCTCCGATCGCAAAGCGGACGGCGTCGCGCAGGCCACCCTCGTCGTTCCCGCGGGCGCCGGTGGTCCGGCCTTTCTGCTGCGGCCGAACTTCTCGGTGATCCTGCGCTACAACACGTCGCTGTCCTACGCGCTCACCGTCGCGCACCTGTCGGACCGCCTTCGCGGGCAAGCCGCTTTCGCCCGCGATTGGCCCCGTGGCGACCGCGCCCTGACCGAAGCCGAGCGCCGCGACCTTCAAACCCGCCTGGACGCGCACGGCCACACCGTCGGCGCCGTCGACGGCCGGATCGGTCCGAGGACGCGGGCCGCGATCCGCGCCTACCAAGCCTCGACCGGCCTCCGTCCGGACGGCTATGCCGACGTCGCCCTGCTGGAGCGGCTGCGGACGTCGCCCTGACGTCCGGCGCCAGCGGGCGTGGACGACGGTGCGTTTTCGCGCCAGCCCCCGTTCGGATCACCGGGGCGTCCACCTCGCTCGAACATGCTCTATCGTGTTGTGTGGTCGCATTTTCTTCACGCGAGCCGGCATCCACCTCGCTTGAAAAGGCTCTAGGCGCGCAGGCGACGGGCCGCGCGTGGCGCCGCGGCGGATGTCGGCTCCATGGGCTCGGCGCTCGCGGGATCGGGCGACTTCTGGACGTCGCCCGCCTCCTGGACCATCGCCGCGGCAAGAAGGCGTGCGCGCTCGGCCCACCGGTCCCGTTCCGCCTGCAGGGTCTCCATCTCGTCCTGGTGCAAGGCCAGCGCGACCTGAAGCGCGTCGATCTCCGTCCGAAGCTCGCTTGTCCGTTGCCGCTCGCGCGCCAGGGCGGTCTTGAGCACGGACAAGGCGGCGTCCGCCGCGCCTCCCGCCGAGCCCGTCGCGTCGCCTCTCGGGCGGGCGCGCGGGCCGACGACCGCGATCGGGCCGGCCAGGACCGCGTCGGGCGCCGGCGGGATCCGGGGGGCCGCACCCTCTCGCCGAAGCTGCGCGATCTCCGTTCGCAGCTGCTCGACATCGAGGCCCGTTGCAGGGAGATCCTCGGACGGTGAAGCGATCGGCGCGGGGGCCGGCACTCGCTCCTCCTCCAGCACGAGCCCGTGCAACATCGCGAACACGGCGTCGCCGTCCAGGCGCGAGAGGTCGAAGCCGCTTTCGGCCCCCAGCTGGCTGAACTGCGCCTGTCCTCCGGCAGACTGGCCGACGAAGGCCATCGACCAGTTCGCGAAGCCGCGCTTCTCGGTCGGCCCGCATTGGAGGACCGTCACCTCGCCGTGCCGATCGTCGCACTGGATCCGCTCGAACGTCTCCTCGACCTCGCGGCGCGGTCCCTCCAGAACCTGGGCGAACGCCCCCGCATTGAACATCAGCGCGCCGGTCACGTCCGACTCGGCGTTGTTCCGTTGCGACGCGGCCAGGATCTGCGTGATCGATGCCGTCATCTCGGCCTCCGATCCCTGCAGCAGGTTCTTGCTCGCGTAGACCAGGCGATAGAGTTCGCTCATCAGAGACTATCCGGAACTGAGGTGGATCACGCGTGCGGCGGGTAGCTCGCGAGGAAGGTCATAAGGTCGTCGGCCGGTATCGGCCTGCTGATGAGATAGCCCTGCACGTCGGTGCAGCCCTCTTCGCGGATGCGCTGCATCTGCTCCGGCGTCTCGACACCTTCGGCGACCGTCGTCATGCCCAGGCTCTTGCCGAGGCCCGCGATGGCCCTGATGATCGCGTCGCCGTCCGGCTTGCTCGACAGGTCCTTCACGAAGGAGCGGTCGATCTTGATCTTGTCGAAGGGGAACGAGCGCAGGTAGCTCAAGGAGGAGTAGCCCGTGCCGAAATCGTCCATCGACACGCGGACGCCGAGCTCGCGCAGCCGATGCAGCGTCCGCAGCGTCTTCTCGTTCTCCTGGAGCAGCACGCCCTCGGTGATCTCGACCTCCAGGCGCCGGGCGGGCAATCCTGAGCCGGCAAGCGCCGACATGATCGTCTCGACCAGGCGGTCGCTCTTGAACTGGGCCGGGGACACGTTCACGGCGACCGCCATGTGCGACGGCCAGCTCATCGCGTCGCGGCAGGCTTGCCGGATGACCCAGTCGCCGATCGGCACGATCAGGCCGATCTCCTCAGCCAGCGGGATGAAGTCCAGTGGTGAGACCGCCCCGCGCTCGGGATGCTTCCAGCGGATCAGGGCCTCACAGCCGATCAGCCGATCGCCGTCGAGCTGCATCTGCGGCTGGTAGTGCAGCTGGAACTCGCGGCGGGCGAGCGCCTGACGCATGTCTAGCTCCAGCCGGCGGCGCGCCTGCATGCGCGCATCCATCTCGGGCTCGAAGAAGCGGTACGTGCCACGTCCGTCGACCTTGGCCCGGTAGAGGGCCAGGTCGGCGTTCTTCAGGAGCGTCTCGGAGGCGTCCCCGTCGTTGGGCGCCAACGCGACGCCGACGCTGGCCCCGATCGTCAGGAGGTGTCCGTCGACCATGTAGGTTCGGCCGATCAGGTCGACGAGGCGCCGAGCCAGGGCCTGCGGGTCGCTGGCTTCGCGGATGCCGGCCTGCACGACGATGAACTCGTCTCCGCCGATCCGGGCGACGGTGTCGGTGGGCCTCACGGCCGAGCGCAGTCGATCGGCGACCTTTTTCAAGAGCGCGTCGCCGATCGGGTGGCCGAGCGTGTCGTTGACGGGCTTGAAGCGATCGAGGTCGACGAGGAGAAGCGCGCACTTCTCGCCGTTGCGATGGAGGCGCACGAGGGCCTCGGAGAGGCGTTCCTGCAGGAGCAGTCGGTTTGGCAAGCCGGTGAGCGGATCCTGGCGTGCCGCCTCGTCAGCGCGCGCCTCGCTGGCCTTGCGCAGGCTGACGTCCTCGATCGTCGCGATCCAACCCTGCTCCTCTGCAAGATTGAGCTCGACTTGCAGCGTAAGCCCCCGACCCCTGACCTCGAACGAAACGGAGGTGCGACGATCGCGTGCCTGTCGCAAGGATCGGAAGACCTCGCGCCTCGGTTTCGCAGTCCCGGCGCACAGGGCGCGAAGCAACGGCCTGGCACTCGGTTCGTGCGAAGGCGGCGACAAGAAGTTGGTCAGCAGGCGCACGGCTGGCGCATTCGAGACGATCACGCGCCCCGCATCGTCGAACATCAGCAGCCCGTGCCGGATCACGTCGAGATAGCGCGCCCAGGAGTGGGAGGGGGCGCCCGCGTTCGGCCGCAGGCTCCGCGGCGTCTCGCGCCGGGCAGCGTCAAGGTAGTGCCGCTCAGCGCTCATGGCACATCAGACTCGATCTCAGGCCGCCCAGCGAGCGTGCCGAATGGAAGCGCCTATTTTCTAGAGGTGGAATTCTTAATTAGAGGCTACACCGGGCGTTGAATTCGCACTCTCAAGTTGCAATCAGCCGCCATCCGAACCTGTCGCCACCGCGCAGGTCGGCGGCCTTATGTGCCATCGTGTCGGCAGCAACGGACTGGAGACCGAGCCGACGCCCTCCGGCAGCGGTTCATTGGGAACTGGCTTGTCAAGCTTCGATTGACTCTCGAACGCAGACATCCAGCATCTGAGGCGACGCGGGATGCCGGGGCCGACACGCACAAGCATAATGTACCCGGCGGCGTGCAGGGTGGTCGCACGCCAGCATCCGTAGCTGCCCGTTCGCAAACTCTACACGATTCACCGTGGCGGGCGGAGGAAACGTACCGCTGCCGGAACGGCATAGAAACGGATGTCTGCTTCCGGGGTAGAGCGTCGATCGCGTCGAACGGCGAAGTTGGGTCGGGAGTGGTAGGGCTGCTCGGGGTGCAGGCTATGTGATGTCCTGGCCTGAGCCAACGCTGTGGTCTTCAGGCTCGGGCGATGCCGTACGCGTCTGCCAAATCGAGAAAATAATGACCGTGCACAGTGCGGCGCAAGATATCGACGACGACAAATAAGAGGTCGTTGGCGTCCGTACCAATCAGCGTCTGATCGAACCGGTCCATGGCGTCGCGATAGGGGTCGGTGACGTCGAGAAGCTCCGTGACGCGTCCCAACGGCAGCGCGATCGATTCGGCGTACGACCAGCGGTTGGCCCTCTATGAAATCACTCACCTTTTCCGCCCACTTCCCACCCGCTGGTCCCGCATCTCAAGCGAGGGCGCTCGGCAGTTCACTGACTTGAGTCGTGTAGCGCGGGGTGCGCATCTCGAACTTCGTGCTCCATGTGCGCTTCTCGACGAGGCCGGCGCGGGCCGGGACGACGCTGCCGCGGCCGAAGCGCGCGTTGCAAGCGTCGATCGCCGCCATCAGCGGGCCGGAACGCTCGCGGTCGAGCTGGCCGATCAGGGCGCGGGGGCTGGCGTCCAAGGACATCAGGTCGGTGGTGACGATGCCGGCCTTGCTGAACCGCCACGGCCGGGCGCCGGGCTCGCGCCAGGTCTT
>CAZZZJ010000247.1:0-5430 GCA_964658355.1 Beijerinckiaceae bacterium | reverse complement strand
GCGTGACGCCCGGCATGCCGGCCTATGACGGCTACCGCCACCAGCTCGGCCGTGTAGTCGAGGAGGGCTATGGGGTGCTGTTCGGCTGAGCCTTGCTCTGATGAAGGCTGCAGTCTCACGGCTCAAAGCGAAGTGAATCGTCGCTCGATCGGATGCGGCCAAGATGCCGGAGCAGGGTGAAGCCGGATGTACGCGCGCGCGATCCCGGCACCCGCGGCCGTCGGCTTATCGGGCTTCGGCGGCTTCTCGGACCTTTTCGCCGCTTAGGCAGGTTGAACCCAGCCGCACCTTTCCGCGGCGCGGAGCGTGCCGTGTACAATCCCTTCTTCTCGTCGATGATGCTGGCCTTCGAATCCCAGAAGGTCATCGAGCTTCGCCTCGTGCGGCTCGCCTGGGGCGGGCGTGAAGGTCAAGCCGAGATGCAATCGATGGTGGTCGAGAAGATCCAGGCGAGCATCGAGGCCGCCGGCACGTTGATGATGGGCGGCTCGCCGGAGGTCGTCATCGCGCGCTACCGCGAGCACGTTGCGACGAACACCCGACGGCTGTCCGCTGGCTAGATCTGGCGATCATCGAAAACGCGTGCGCCGCCACGGTCCTTGCCACCGAGTGCGGCCAGGAGCGCTGCGAGCCCAACAGCCTGCGCGCTGTCATCAACGCTTGCCGCGATACCGGCAGCTCTGGGCATAGGTCAGTCCGGCATCGAAGCCGGTCCCATCGAAAGGGTGGCGGCAGCCTTGACGATCGAGAGGACGTTGCGACGCGTTGTCTTGTCGGTGATGGTGCTGAACGTCCGGACCAGCTCCATCACGTCCGGATCCTGCAGCAGGTGCGGAACCGGTTCTCTGCCGTCGGCGATCGCGGATGGATCGTCGAAAAAGGTCGAGATCGGCACGCCGAGGAAATCGGCGATCGCTTGGAGCCGAGCGGCACCGACACGATTGCGGCCCTTCTCGTACTTCTGGACTTGCTGGAACGTGATCCCGAGTGCTTGCCCGAGAGCGGTCTGGCTGAGACCCTGAGCTGACCGATATGCCGCGATGCGGCTTCCAATCGACCGGTCGCCATCGGTCGTGAGCTTCGGCGTGTGGTTGGGGGTCATCCAGGCAGTCGCTTTCGGGTTGGAGTCAGCCCGGCCAGCGTCACTGCTATCCCGAACACAAGCCAATACGCATTGCGCGCGATTGAGTTTCAGACCAAAAATCAACCCTGGGTTGCTCGTTTGGCATAGCTTGGCTTTGCGCGGATTGATCCGTTGCGATCCATCCGTTCCCTGGGCTTCGATCAGGACGAGGCCGAGCGGCGTGCCAGACAGCGTAGACTTGACCCCTCGCTTGGATCCATCGGCGAGCAGGCTGTCGAGCGCCCGCTTCATCGCTGGAGCGCCCCGAAAGCAGACCGGAGGTTTTCGGCCAATCTCAGGCGAATGGAGGGATCTGGCTCAGCCTCCGCTCGTGCGCGTCGCTCCACGGAGCCTGAACGACGGGATTCGGCCGTCAGCGGCAGATCCGCTTCGCCTTGGCGCGCTGTCCATCGACATCGACGATTGCGTCGGAGCACTGTTTCGCGCGCGCTCCGATCGTGACGAGCCGAGCGGAAAAAGCGCGTCGTCATGGGAGGATGCGAATGGCTTTTCGTCGCTGACACAGTGAGCGCAGGCGACTCAGTGTCGGACATAGTCCCAGACTTTGGAGATGACGACAGAGCCTTCGCCCACGGACGAGGCGACGCGCTTGACGGAGCCTGCGCGGACATCGCCCACCGCGAAGATCCCCGGGTGCGACGTCGCGTAGGGCGAGCTTGCGCCGATCGTCTCCCCGGTCAGGACGAAGCCGTGGTCGTCGAGTTCGATGAGACCCGAGAGCCAACGGGTATTGGGCGCCGCCCCCACCATGACGAAGACGGCGCACGTGACGACCAGGCGCACCGTGCCATCCGACACATTGCGAATGGTCACCGCTTCGAGGCGATCCGCGCCATGGAGCGCGCTGACTTCGGAGCCGTATTCGATCGTGATGGCCGGGTCCGCCTCAAGGCGGCTGGACAGGTACTGGGACATCGAGGCCGCCAGCGATTGTCCGCGCACCAAGAGGCGGACATGCTTCGCCGAGCGACTGAGGAACATCGCCGCCTGTCCTGCGGAGTTGCCGCCACCGATGACGATCGTCTCGGCATTCCGGCAGTAGCGCGCCTCGATGTCCGTTGCCGCGTAATAGACGCCCGCGCCTTCGAACGCTTCGAGCCGGTCGATCGGCAGGCGCCGGTACTGGACGCCCGTCGCAACGACGACGGTGCGCCCCCGAACGCGCTGATCGTTCTCGAAGGTCGCGCAGAACGCCCCATCTCCGAGTCGCTCGAGCTTGGCCACCCGCCGCGGCATCGCGAACCGCGTTCCGAACTTCATCGCCTGGACCTCGCCGCGCCAGACGAGGTCGGCTCCCGAGATGCCCGTCGGAAACCCCATGTAGTTCTCGATGCGGCTCGACGTGCCGGCCTGGCCGCCGATCGCCACATCCTCGACCACCAGGGCGCGAAGTCCTTCGGCCCCTGCGTAGACGCCCGCCGCCACGCCGGCCGGGCCGCCGCCGACGATGAGCACGTCGAAGGCCTCGTCGTCGATCAGGTTGTAGTTGAGGCCGAGCAGATCGGCGATCTTGTCCGGCGTCGGCTCCGTCACGACGACGTCGCGCCCGAAAATCACGGCCGGCCGGTCTGCGCGCGTGGCGCAGCTCTGCGCGACGGCCTCGGCCTCCGGGCTGCCGAGTGCGTAGGATCTGTAGGGAAGGCGATTGCGGCTCGCGAACTCCGCGATTCGCCGAACGGCCCGGTCGTCATCTTCTCCGATCAGCACCAATGTGCCGTCATGCGTGTCGAGCTGCCGCCGTCGCCGTGCGGCGAGGACCGTGATGACAATGTCCGACATCTCGGGGATCTCGGACATCAGCCGCAGCATCTCAAGCCGCGGCACCTCGATCACGGTGGTGTCCCGGACCGCCCGCATGGGCATCGACCAGTTCCCGCCATTCAGGAACGCGATCTCGCCCATGAACTGCGTCGGCCCGAGCGTGGACGGAAGGTGACGCTCGCCCGTGAAGGGATTCACCACTTCGATCTCGCCCGCTTCGACATAGACGAAGCGATCGGCACGTTCGCCGGCGCGTACGAGGAACGCGCCGGCCGGGTAATGCCGCTCGGCGCCGGCAGCCTGAAGCGCGGCGATATGCGAAGCCGCGAGAGGGATGCGCTGCATCTCGCGCAGGTCCCGACCGATCGTCTCCATGTCCGCCTTCCCTTGCAGGCCCCTGGTGCGGCGCAGCATCGATCACGCCGACGCGTCGGACAAGGTGCCGAGCCTGCAAGGTGTCCGAGCTCGCATCGCCCCGTCTCCGGGGCCAACCCAAAATCGGCCGCGGATCGTCCGCAGCCGGACGATCCGGCCCGACGCGACCGGCTCCCAGCCCTTGCGCGGGCGCATCCTCTGCAGGCGAATCGGCATCTGCCTCGCCCGGATCCGCTCCGCCCAGGATCGTGCGTTTCCGGTTTCGGGCGGTTTCAGGAACCGTCGGCCGTCGCCCGAGGGGGCGTTGCCCAAGGGGCCGTGGACAAAGCCTGGGCCAGGTAGGTGATCAGGACCGTTACGCGAGCAGGTCGCAACTCCCCCGGCGGCATGACGAGGTGCAGGGCGACCGGCGGTAAGGCCCAGTCGGGCAGCACACGCTCCAGAGTGCCGGCCTTGAGATCGTCCCAGATCATGAAGTCCGGCTGAACCGCCAAACCGAGGCCGGCGCACAAGGCTGGCGCGACGGCCTCGGCATTGTTGGCCCGCATCGGGCCCTTCGGGACGATGGACGCTTCGGTTCCGTTCTCGTCCGTGAACCGCCAGCGGTCGGACGTCGGCAGGTAGGCATAGCCGAGGCACGCATGCCGAACGAGATCGTCCGGGTGCTCGGGGCGGCCGTGTCGGTCCAGGTAGCTCGGCGTCGCCACGAGCGAGCGGTGGACGGCGCAGAGCTTACGGGCGCGCAATGAGGAATCCGGCAGCGCGGCGATGCGCAATCCGATGTCGAAGCCGCCACCGATCAGATCGACCACGGCGTCGCTCAGGTGCAGGTCGATCGATACGGCAGGATATCGGCTGAGGAAATCGGGAAGCCGCGGCGCGACGTGGAGCAGGCCGAACGACATCGGGACCGCGAGCCGGACCAGGCCTTGAGGCTCGGAGGCTCCGGCCGAGGCCTCCGCCTCGGCGGCTTCCCCCTCGGCCAGGATGCGCGCGGCGCCGTCCTTGGCCGCCCGTCCCGCCTCCGTCAGCGCGAGCTTGCGCGAGGTTCGATGGAACAGGCGTGCGCCGATGCGGGTCTCAAGCCGGCTCACCGCCTTCGAGACCGTCGCGTTCGACAATCCGAGTTCGGAGGCGGCGCGGCCGAAGGAACCGGTCTCCACGACCTTGGCGAAGATCGCCCAGGCCTCGAAATCGGGCAAGCGCATGAGGCAGGTTCCGGAAATGATGGATTTCCATCGTTTCGCTTTCGGCCTTGTCGGACAAGCCGCATACCTCTTCTAGCGTAGACTTTATCGGTCTTCGAGAATTCGAGCGAAGGATGGATCCATCATGAGCTGGCACGGTGCGGAAGACCCGATCCCCGGGGATCGTTTCACCTGCGACGCGATCAAGACGCTGATCGTTCCGCGCTCGCGCGATCTCGGTTCCTTCGCGGTGCGGCGGGCCTTGCCGTCGGCGGAGTGTCGGATGGTCGGCCCCTTCGTCTTCTTCGACCAGATGGGACCGTCAGAGTTCCTTCTCGGCAAGGGCATGGACGTGCGGCCGCACCCACATATCGGTCTGTCGACCGTCACCTATCTCTTCGACGGCGAGATCATGCACCGCGACAGCCTCGGCACCGCTTTGCCGATCCGTCCCGGCGAACTCAACTGGATGACGGCCGGTCGCGGGATCACCCATTCCGAGCGCACGGATGCGGACTTGCGCCAATCCGGCTCGAACCTGTTCGGCATTCAGGCGTGGGTCGCCTTGAGCGCCAAGGACGAGGAATGTCCACCCGCCTTCGAGCATTACGACCGTGCGGCGCTGCCGTCACTCACGGGCGAGGGTAAAACGGTCCGTCTCATCGCCGGCGCGGCGTTCGGAGCGACATCGCCGGTGCGGACGTCGAGCCCGATGGTCTACGCAGACGCTGCGCTGGACGCTGGAGCGACGCTCCCCCTCGACCCCACCTACGACGAGCGGGCGATCTACACCGTTTCGGGCGTGATCGCGATCGCCGGCGACACCTTCGGTCCCGGCCAACTCCTGGTCTTTCGGCCCGGCGACCGGATCAGCGTTCGCGCGACGGAGGCCGCCCGCTTCATGGTGCTCGGCGGCGAGCCGATGGATGGGCCGCGCCATCTCTGGTGGAACTTCGTTTCCTC